>JAYUYE010001069.1:0-6941 GCA_043752985.1 Myxococcales bacterium | reverse complement strand
CGCGCGTCTCGAACCCGTCGACGGCGATCGCAGGCGGTGTGCGATCCGGGCGCGGTTCGATCGCCGCAATCGCCTTTGCGACCGCCGCGCGGAGGCGGGCGTTGGTCGACGTCGAGCTGATGCCGAGCGCTGGTAGCGCCACGCGCGCCTTCGCTGCGCCCAGCGTGGCGAGCGCGTTGGCTGCGTGAATACGGGCGTCCAGCGAGGTGAACAACATCGCGGTGCTGAGGAGCTGCGCGCCTGCGCCGAGCCGACCGATCAGCGCTGCGACGCGCGCGCCGAGCGGTTCGATCGGAGTATCGAGTGCGCCGAGGAGCGCGGGCGCAGCTGCGTCTCCCATCCCGACGAGCGACGCCTCTGCCGCTGCCATCACCGCAGCATCGGAGTCCTCGAGGGCGGTCACGAGCGCGGGAACCGCGGCGGTCGCATGCGCGCCGAGCTTCGCGAGCTGCTGCGTCGCCGTGAGCCGAACCGACGCATCGCCGTCGCGCATGGAGACCGCGAGCGCGTTTGCAGCGTCGGTGCCAAAGCTGCCGAGCGCGGCCACGACGTTCGCGCGCACCGCGACGCGTGGATCATTCAGGTGCGCGGCAAGACCCACCACGCCGGCCGCTGCGAGCACGGCTTTCCCGGCCGCGAGCTCGGGCTCCGTCAACACGCGGGTCTGGAAGCCATCGATCACGATCGCTGGCGGTGCGCGATCGGGGCGAGGCTCGATCGCCGCCATCGCCTTTGCCACGGCGGCGCGGAGCCGAGCGTTACCCGACGTCGGCATGGCAGTGAGCGCGGCGAGCGCGACCCGTGCGCGCGGATTGCCCTGCGCGGCGAGCCCGAGAGCCGCATGAATGCGAGCATCGACGGAGGTGAACGACAGCGCGTCGCGAAGCAGCTGTGCTCCCTGTGCGAGCCGGCCGATCAGCGTCGCGACCCGTGCACCGCGCCGCTCACTCGGCGTGTCGAGGCCATCCATGAGGCCGGGGATCGCGGCATCTCCCATCGCTGCGAGCGCCGCTTCGGCAGCGTCGGTCACTCCTCGATCTGGATCTTCGAGCGCGCTCACGAGCGCAGGAACCGCGACGGACGCATTCGCTCCGAGCTTCGCGAGCACCTGCGCGACCTCGAGCCGAACGGTTCCGTCAGCGTCGCACAGCCGCCCGACGAGCGCGTTCACGGTCTCGAGACCGGCGACACCTTTGAACGAGAGCAAGCGCACTGCGTTCAAGCGTGCGTGAACCGCCGGCGCGTCGAGCAGGCGCAGCAGCTCCTCCCGCGGTGCGCTTGCGAAGGCCGCCTCGAGCTCGGCCTCCGTCATCACGCGCTGCTCGAGCGCCGGCACCGGGGCCGGATCGGCGATCTTGCGCCGCGTCGACTCGAGGTTGATGCAGCGGACCTTGAGGACGGCGATCGCCTTGCGCGTGGCCGCCCGCACATCGGAGATGTCGTCGGTGCGCTCGACGAGATGCAGCACCTCGAACGAGGACGGCTGCTCGACCACACCGAGCAGCGAGATGCCGCGCACCGCGTTGAGCCGCACAAGCGGCCGCGGATCGCGGGCGGCGGCTTGCAGCAGCTGCAGGCCGCGAAACTCCATGCGAGCGCAGGCGGAGATCACGGCATCTGCGGCCGCGGTCCGTGCGGTGTCGAGCACGCTGATCAGCTCGGCGTCGGCGTGACCGATGAGGCCCGCGAACATGCGCGAGACCGCGTCGAAGACCTCGGCCCGCGCCTCCCCGAGCGTGGCGGCGATCGCGGACAGGTTCGCTCGCTGTACCCCCCCGAGCTGGACCAGCGCCTCGGCGGCGGCGCGCGCGACCCGCGCATCGGCATCACGCAGGAACAGCAGCACCTCGTTGCCGGAGTGACCGATCGCCGCGAGCCCGAGTAGCGCGTTGACGCGGACCACGCCGCGGCCATCCTGAAGCCGTGCGATGAGATCGGCGGCGGACAGCTCACTCCTGGCGGCAACGAGCTCGGCGTACGTCAGCTCCGCATGTTCGAACGACGGCGGTGGCGACATGACCTTGTAACGGTAGACCAACCGGCGCCCGTGATGCTTCTGCTAGCGGTGCAGAACGATCCTCTGGCCGACCGCCAGACGACCGGTGCGCGTGACCGTACCGTAGATCCCCGCATGGTTCTGGTTGGCGCGGACCACGGCCTTGAGCACGGCGGGCTCCGGGGGCCCTCCCTCGGGATCGAAGTTCACCATCACGCAGCGGACGTCGCGCATCGTGACGGCAACGGCCGGACCATCGTCGCCAAATGCGACGGTCCCGCCGACCCACTCATCCTCCTCGAACGGGACCGAGCGCGTGGAGCGGACCACGATGTTCGGACGAAACCGGCGAACATCTTCGCGGGTTCCTGCCAGTCGGGTGATCTCGCGAGCGGTCTCGGAGGTGATCACGGAGATGCTCGCCTCGTCGAAGATGCCGTTCTTGAGCTGCATCATCTGCACGGGCGCGCCGTACCTGCGCCCGACCTCGTCGGCGAGGGCGTCTCCCATCAGGGCCAGCTCCTCGCCCTCGGGCGTGCAAACGTGGGTCGGCAGCCGTGGTGTGAAATGGAGGAGCTCCGGAAGCTTGCTCGCCGTCAGCCACGGAAACTCCCCGCGCTCGTCGAGCCGCCGAAATGCGAAGCGTCGGTCGCCGTCCAGTCCATTCCAGCCGATCGTCGCTGCGTCGAGCAGCTCACCGCGCATCGACTTCACGGGGTAGCGAAAGATCGCCTCGACCTGTCCGATCTCGATCGTCATGGCGTGCTCCCGCATAGTGCTCCCATCGCCGAGCAAACTTCTTCGATCACGACACCAGGTTGCACGGCAATTTATTTGGGCCCTCGTGGGTGCTATGAAGGTCGGCGAATGAGTAGTTACGCCGAGCTCCCGGTTCATCGCTGGATGTTGCGCGACACCGAGCGCAACGAAGCGTATCGCCGCGCACTCGCTCATATCGTCAAGCCTGGTGATGTCGTGCTCGACGTCGGCGCCGGGACCGGAATCCTCAGCATCTTCGCCGCCCAGGCGGGTGCTCGTAGGGTCTACGCCGTCGAGCGCACCGCGATCGTCGAGGTCGCTCGCCAGGTGATCGAGACCAACGGGTATGCGTCGTCGATCGAGGTCCTGCACTCCGATCTCGAGGACGTGACACTCCCCGAGAAGGTGGACGTGATCGTCTCCGAGTGGATGGGTGGGTTCGGTGTCGACGAGAACATCCTCGCCCCTCTCGTGATGGCGCGCGACCGCTGGCTGCGGCCGGGCGGCAAGATGGTGCCCGGCCGGGTGACCGCAATGCTGGCACCCGCGTTTCTCCCCGAGTTCGACGAGGCCATCACGCACTGGCTGTCCCGTCCGCACGGCGTCGATCTGAGCGTGATCGCCCGGATGACCACGCAGGAGAACTTCCACACCCAGACTCCGCCGGAGTCGCTCGTCGCACCGCCACAGGCGATGTGGAGCCATGACCCACTCAGCTGCACGCTGCAGGTCGCAGATCAGCCGTTCACGACGAAGCTCACGTTCGTGGCGACCGAGCAGACCACGCTGTCTGGCCTGCTGACCTGGTTCGTTGCCGAGATGGGGGACGGCACGACCCTCAGCAATGCCGTCGGCAGCCCTGACACCCACTGGGGGCGTTCGCTGTTTCCACTCGATCGACCGATCGAGGTCGCGGCCGGGACCACGATCAACGTGGAGCTGCAATGTAATCCGTCGGTGCCGGGCAGCTGTGAGTTCGGCTGGACCGTGAAGGTCGGCGACGGCCCCGCCGAGCAGCACGAAACGCGGAGAGCGCGAAGAGGCCGCCCATGAAGTGGACGAGGGGAACCAGGAACGACAACGTCATCGACGTTCGCGGGCGCAAGTCCAGGGCACCTGTCGTCGCCGGCGGCAGCATCGCGGTCGCGATCGTGGCCCTGCTCGTCTCTCGCTTGCTCGGCATCGATGTAACCGGGCTGCTCGGTGGCGGCGGTGGCGGCGGTGCCTCGACCACGCAGCAGGGCTCGGCGGAGCCACCCACGGGGCCCGACCCGGATGCCGAGCTCGTCGACTTCATCAAGTTCGCGATGGCCGACATCCAGGCCACGTTCGACGCGATGTACAAGGCCGAGGGCAAGCAGTACCGCCTGGCGAAGCTCTACATCTTCACCGACTCGGTCGACACCGCGTGTGGTCGGTCCTCGTCGGCGATTGGTCCGTTCTACTGTCCCGGCGACTCGAACGCTTACATCGACCTGTCGTTCTACCGGGACCTCAGGGCGCGGTTCGGTGCACCTGGCGACTTCGCGCAGGTCTACGTGCTCGCACACGAGGTCGGCCACCACCTCCAGAACCTCATCCGTGCCGAAGGCAACGAGCCGCGCCCGGCGCAGGGTCAGAGCAAGAACGAGTATTCGGTTCGCATGGAGCTCCAGGCCGACTGCTTCGCGGGAATCTGGGCGAAGAGTGCGCAGGGCAAGAAGCTCCTCGAGGTCGGAGACCTGGAAGAGGCGATCACCGCCGCCACCGCGATCGGCGACGACCGCCTGCAGAAGCAAGCTGGCGTCGAAGTGAATCCCGAGACGTTCACGCACGGTACGTCCGCCCAGCGAGTGGCGTGGTTTCGCCGTGGCTTCGACAATGGGCGGTTCGCGTCGTGTGACACGTTCGCCGGGCAGCTCTGAGCTACTTGAACCAGTAGCGAATGCCGGCGGACAAGTCGATGCCGAAGTGCGAGCGGTCGCGATAGCGGTCGTAGTAGTCGCCGTTGACAAAGTCGAGCACCGGCACGAGCTGGATGAAGATGTCGAGCGGCGTTCGGTTGAAGTCGAACGCGATGCCGACCGGAACGCGGATACCGACCGCGTTGCCGCCGTACGCGCACAGGCCGCGATCGCAGTAGTCGAAGTTCCAGTAGCGGAGCCCGACACCGACGTAGAACGGCAGCTCGAACGCGGCCGCCGAGACGAGCGAGGTGGGGTGCCAGAGAACGTCGCCGTAGAGGTGTACGCCGTCGCCGTAATAGTAGTGGCTGTAGATGAAGCCGAGGCCGAAGTCGATCGCGACCGACGGCGCCACGAAGACCTTGCCGTTGAGACCGACCGGCGCGCCGAGCTCGAGGCCGAGGCCAAACGTCTTGTTCGCCTGGAACGCCTTCGAGCGACCGCGGGCACGTGGGCGCCCCCGGTCCGAGCTGTCATCACGACCTCGGCTCTCGCCACGGTCGCGGTCGGAGTCATCGCGTTCGCGGCGGTCGCCGCGATCGTTGTCGGACTCGTCGCGATCACCGCGATCACCGCGATCACCGCGGTCGCTGTCACTGTCGTTGCGGTTCGCGTTATCGGCATCGTTCCGCTGCTGGCCCGCGGCGCCCTCGCTCTGCACCCGCTTCTGGCAGGCGTCGAGCTCTTCGTCCGCTTTGCACTTCAGCCGCGCGTGACACTCGGGCTGTGTCTCGGTCTTCTTGCACGAGGTGGCTTGCGCGTGGGCGAGCGTGGAAGCTGCGACGAGCGCGCAGACAGCTGCGAGGGCGATCTTGATTCTCATTTTTTGTCCGTGCACGCGCGGCTGGCGTCCTGCTCGACGACGCACTTCTGGTGACGGATTGCGAGCTTGCCGAGGTCTTCCATCGTCCAGACCTTGTCGCCGCTCGCGCACAGCTCGCGCTCGTAGCAGTCGTACGTCGCCATCACCTTGTCGGTGCAGCCCTCGAGGGCTTGCTGCTGCGCGGCCTGCTTGCACTCGTCGGTGATCTTGTCGACGTGCTTGCCCTTGTCGCCGCAAACCTTGGCGAGCTGTACGCAGCGCTTGTCGAAGTCCGTCGTAGCCGGTTTTGTCGCCGCCGCGTCATCCTTGCCTTTGCAGGCCGCCGATCCGGACGCGGCGAGCGCCACGACCGGAAGACATCCCAGAAGTCTTCGAAGTGCCATGTACCGAGATTACCTCAGCCTGCTCAGTTCTTGGGCTTGCCGCCCGGCTTGAGCACCAGCTCGCGTCCCACGGCCAGCAGGAGGGCCATCAGGCCGAGGAACGGCAGCATCGACAGCAGATCGGAGCTCGCGCCGTGGAAGAACGGATTGTGTGCATGCGACCAGCCCTCGATCGCGCGCGTGGTGTCCCCGAGCGCTCCGGCCATGAACGCGATGATGATGCCGGCGATCGCTCCTCCGGCGATGTAGCCCGAGGCGAGCAGCACGCCGGGACTCTTGTCGCCTTCGGCGGTCAGCTCGTCGTCGGTGAGCTGTTTGCCCGCGTTCTTCTTGCGGACGTAGCGATCGACCAGCCAGCGCACCAGGCCACCAGCGAAGATCGGCGTGGACGACGACAGCGGCAGGTAGACACCGACGGCGAACGCGAGGGACGGAATCCCCGCGAGCTCGAGCGTGAGCGCGATCATGACGCCGAGCAGGACCAGCCCCCACGGCAGCTTGCGATCGAGGATGCCCTTGATGATGTAGGACATCAGGGTCGCCTTTGGTGCGTCAAACTTGGTGACGCGCGACCCATCCGGCCGCTCGCTGTGCAGGCCGTTGATCCCCGGATCGATCAGATAGACCGCGAGCCCGGTCGCATCGACGAGGTACTTGCCTGCCGGACCGCCGACCGCGTCCGCCTTCTGCCAGACGAGGAGCTCGCGCGGATCGTCGTCGGCTTGCGGCCCGTGCAGCGTCTCCTTCCGGGTCAGCTTCGACGCGTCGGTGCGCAGGTCGGCCGCGAACGTCTTACGGATCACCATCGTCGCGGCCTTGGTGGTCGGATCGACGAGGTACTCGCCAGGCAACAGGTCGCCCTCCTGGGCCGCGAGCGTCAGCGTGCGGTACGCGGCCTTCTCGCGTGGCATGTCGCCGGCGTAGGTCGGGAGAGCCGCGAACTGCGCGTCCGACATCGCGACCGGGTCGGCGACGTGCTCGAAGCTCGTCGGGGTCACGTAGAGCGTCGCCGATTCATTGAGCTTGAGCAGGATCGG
>JAYUYE010001068.1:0-2766 GCA_043752985.1 Myxococcales bacterium | reverse complement strand
GCGCTCGTCTTCTCTGCCTGAGCTCGAGCCTGTTCCGCGGTGGCAGCCGCGCGCTTCGCCTGTTCGCTCTCCGCCTGCGCCTTCGCGAGCGCCTCGGGGCTCGCAGCCTTGGGCGCCGCGTCGCGGGCGGTCACCATGACGACGACCTCGTTGCCGTCGGTCTTGACGTCGTAGCGGCCCGGCCGCGCCATCGTCACGATGACGCGGACGATCTCGCCACCGTCGTCGATCTGTTGCGCTGCGATCGTACTGACCGCCCACGTGCTCGGTGTGAACACCGATGCCCCTTCGTGGCCCCGCAGGGTCTCGGCGAGCCGCGCTTGCGGCACGTCGATCACGACGCGACTGGGTCGCTCGAGCTTGTAGACCGTGAATGTTGGCGTCTGCGCGCCACGGACGTGCACGCGTGTCGTGCTTCCGTCCTCGTCAAAGGTGACGGCGCGGATCTCGTTCTTGCCGTCGGCAAATGCCGGCCGAGCAGAGATCGCGACAGCGGCCACGACGAGCGTGGAGAGCAGAATCCTTGGATGGGTCATGGTCATGACTGGTCCTCGAGCCAGCGCGAACAGACGAGGGGCGTTGCGTCGTGACGACGCAGGACCCGCGATCAGCCGCGTAGCGATAAAATTTTCGCCCGGCGCGGGTCCGGATCACAAATTTTCGATCGCGATCGGCGAAAGAAACTTTGCCGTAGAGACTACGGAGTCTCGATCGGAGCACTCGGAACGACCGGCAGCGCGTTCGCCGCGGGCGGCGCGACCACGGGGGCCTGCGTACTCGAAGCGTCCGGCGTCGGCTGCGACTGCACGGGCATCTGGTTCGGGTACAGCTGCACCGAGTGTTCCTCGATGTTGCGGACCTGACCGGTCGACGTGTCCTCGGGCTGGACCTGGAACGTGATGAAGCCGGTGCCGATGTCTTTGACGACGGCCTTCTCACGCCCGACGCAGTCGCCCTTCTTGATGATGTGGCCGAGGTTTCCCGCGTCCATCATCAAGACCCTGCGCTGCGCTCGCTCGGCGACGATGCCGACGAGCCGGAGATCCGTGTAGCTGTAGTTCGTCGCGACGAACTGATCGTCACGCTGGCACTTCTTGGTGACGTCCTGCGGCAGCTTGCTGCCGTCGGTCGGAACCAGGCCCTTCTGACCGAGGACAAACGACTGGAACGGATCGCGATTGTTCAGCTCGACGGCGAAGTCGCGGTCGCGGAACTGATGCCGGATCGATGCCTTCTCGGCGGGATCCGGAACGCGATCCTCGATCTTGAGCTTGGGCTCCAGCGCAGTGCCCGCCTTCGCTTTGGCTGCGGCCGCCTTGGCGGCACCACCGCCACCGTCACCCGGTGAGGTCGGCGCCGGGGCGGTGTCTTCTCCGCCGCACCCGACGAGCGCAAGGAACACGAGGGCGTGCGTACGCATCAGATGCCTCCCTTCAGCCGCTGCGAGTCCGCCGGAGTCCTGGCCTCGTCGACGCCTGCGGCGTTGCGATCCACGGCGTCGCCCTTGTTGATCGACTCCTCGACCCGCGCCTTGGCGCCGGCTGGACTTGCGGCGCTCGGGAGAGGGGGCGCAGTGCTCGCGGGGGCGGCCCGGGCCGCGGGCGCGCCAGCGGCTGGCGTCTTCGCGGAGGGCGCAACGGCGGCCGGATCCTCCTGCCGGAACGTGACCGCGACGAACTTCGCGTTGAGGTGAATCTCGCGGTTCTTCACCGTGGGCAGGGTCAGGTTCAAGTTGTCGATCGACACGATGCGGTCGCGCTCCTCGACCTGGCCGCTCGGGCTCACCATCGGGGCGATGCCCTTCTGAACGAGCGACGCGAAGAACCGCTTGATCTGCATGAACGTGCCGGTGATCTCGATCTCGACGGGAACGCGGACGAACGCCTCGACCGGCTCTTCCTTGAGCTTCCTCCACCGCTTGATCTCGACGCCCGACTCCGTGACCTTGCGCTCGAGGGTCTCGAAGAACGCAGGAACCTCTGCCTCGGTGGGCAGCGCCTTCTGGTTCTCCGTGATCACCTGCGTGAGCTCATTCATCTTCGTCTTGAGCGCTTCGAAGTTCGGGATGTCGGCCGCGAGCTTCGCGTTGAGCGCGTTCTTCGTCGTGTTGTCAGCCTCCGCCTCCGCGAGGTCGCGATTGAGTGGTTTCCAGAGGACCTGCCAGTACAGCGCGCCGAGCAGCACGCCGAGCACGGCAAACACGGCAGCCTTGCGCTGCGCGGGCAGCCGACCGAAGTCAGCCATAACGCCGGTGGACGCCATCAGTACGCCAACTTTCCGGTGATCGTGTAAAAGTAGTAGTTGAGGCCCGTTTCGCCGTCGGCAACTCGCTCGCCGCCGGCGGGTGTGACCTCGAGGAAGTACACCGATGCTGCGAGCCGCTTCGACAGCTGGGTCACGTCGGACTCCGACTGTGCGCCGCCCTCGAGCCGGAACGAGCCGTTCGTATCGATGAACGACGACATCCACACGTGGGTCGGGTCCCAGTCGTTCTGGAACTGCTTGTTCGGGTTGCTCTCGGGTCCGGTGCCGGCCGCCTTCGCCATGACCTCGGTCATCGTGGGTCCTTCACGCGTGAGGACCTTGCCGAGCTCGTGGAGGATATGAGCGGGCACGACCTTCGTGCCGAGCAAGCGATTGATGGCGCCGGCCCGGCGGATCGCTTCGGCCTCCGCCTTCTGCAGCTCGGCGTAGCCGACGAGGTCCTTGTTCTTGAGGTTGATCTCGGTATCGAGCTGGCTGTTCGCCGCGCGCAGATCGCTGAGC
>JAYUYE010001067.1:0-2767 GCA_043752985.1 Myxococcales bacterium | reverse complement strand
CAGGCGGCGATGCCGGCGTTCAATGCCGGCCGCGGCATCCAGCTCTCGATGCGGATCGGCATCAACACTGGCCCCGTCGTGCGCGGAGACCTCGGCTCGCGCGTCGTGCGCCGGGACTACACGGTGATCGGCGACACCGTGAATCAGGCGAACCGCTACGAGCAGAAATGCCCGCACAACGAAGTGCTTGTCTCGGCTACCACCCGCGCCCTGCTCGGCCCCGCCGCCGTCGTTCGCGAGGTCACTGGCCTCCAGCTCAAGGGCGTTGCCGAGCCCGTCACGGGATACGTCGTCATTTCGATTCCCGAGGAGCTGACATGATCAAGACCCCACCCGCGGGCACCCGTCGTGTGCGCGTGATGATCGTCGATGATTCGCTGTTCATGCGCGCCGCGATCGCGAAGACGTTGTCGACCGGTCCATTCGAGGTCGTCGGCCAGGCGAAGGACGGCAAGGAAGCGCTCGCGCAACTCGCGAAGCTAAAGCCCGACGTCATGACGATGGACTTCAACATGCCCGGCATGAACGGCGCCGAAGTCGTGCGAGCCGTGATGCAGCAGCAGCCAACCCCGGTGGTGATGTTCTCCGCCCACACCAAGCAAGGCGCGCGAGAAACCTTCGACGCGCTCGCCGCAGGCGCCGTCGACTTCGTGACCAAGCCCACCGGCGAGGTCTCGACCGATCTATCAAAGATCGCCGAGGAGCTCGTGCGCAAGCTACTCGCCGCCTCGCAGGCCCGACCACGCGCCGCGGGCAGTGCACCGGCGACTCGCCCATCGGGTCAGTTCGTCGCGACCGCCACGCTACCTGGCGTCGCCGTTCGCCCCTCGACGCTCTCCGGTGCGATGCCGCGCCTGTGCGTCATCGGCATCTCGACGGGCGGTCCCGCCGCCCTCTCCGAGGTGGTGCCGGCTCTCCGCGCCGATCTCAAGCTCGCGATCGTGATCGTCCAGCACATGCCGGCAGGCTTCACGCAGGCGCTCGCAGAACGCCTCGACGCCGTCAGTCAGGTCAGGGTGCGCGAGGCGCAGCACGGCGATCGCCCGATGCCCGGCGCGGTCCTGATCGCTCCCGGCGACAAGCACCTCGAGTTCGATGAGCGCGGCTTTGTCTCGCTGACCGACGGCCCGACGGTCAACGGTTGTCGCCCGGCCGCCGACGTCACGATGATCTCCGCCGCCAGGGTTTACGGCCGCCGCGCGCTCGCGGTCGTGATGACCGGCATGGGCAAGGACGGCGCGGCCGGCGCTCTCGCGATCAAGCGCGCCGACGGCAAGACGCTGGCGCAAGACCAGGCAACGAGCGTGATCTACGGGATGCCGAAGGCCGCCGTCGATGCGGGTGCGATCGGCGAGGTCGCCGCGCTCGGCGACATCGCGGCCTGGCTCCGCTACGCGTAGGGTCGCGCGTTCGGCGTGCCCCGCGTGCGGCGTGTGCCCCGGAGACGGTTCTGGCACATGCGTGAGCGGCACACACCTTCGGGGCCGGCGTGGTTTCGGGCCTTACCGCTGAGAACCTCTCCGGTGTAGCCACCAGAGCGCAGTCAGCGATCGCGCCAGCCGCCGCCGAGCGCCGTGTAGAGCTGCGCGAGGTTCGTCAGCCGCTGGAGGCGCAGCTCGATTAGCTGCTGCTGCGTCGCATACAGATCCTGCTGCGCGGCGAGTACGCTCACATAGCTCTCGATGCCGTTGCGATAGCGGGTCTCCGAGATCTCGAAGCGCTTCTGCTCGGCGGCCGCGCGCGCGGTTTGCGCCTCCAGCTGCTCGTCGAACAGCTGGCGCGCAACGAGCGCATCGGCGACTTCGCGGAACGCGATCTGGATCGCCTGCTCGTAGCGCGCGACCTCGATCTTCTTGCGGACCTTGGCGACGTCGAGGTTCGCCTTGTTGGCACCGCCGGTAAACAGCGGGACGCTGATTCGCGGCGCGAAGCTCCACGCCAGGCCGCCCGTGAACAGCGAGGCGAGCGCCGTACTCGCGAAACCCGCGAATCCGGTGAGCGAGATGGTCGGGAAGAACGCCGCACGAGCCGCTCCGATGTTTGCGTTCGCTCCGCGCAGCCGGTGCTCGGCGCCGAGGATGTCGGGCCGGCGCAGCAGGACCTCCGACGGGACGCCTGCCGGTAGATCGGCAATGACGGACGCGGTCTCGAGGAGCTGCGCTGCGGGCAGGTTCTCTGGCAGCGGCTGGCCGACGAGCAGCACGAGCGCGTTCTCGGCCTGCGCGCGGAGCCGGCCGAGGCGTGAGACCTCGGCGCGTGCGGCGTGGACCTGCGCCTCTGCGGTGCGGACATCGAGATCCGAGCGCTGGCCCGCCTCCATCAGGCGGGACGTCATGGTCTGCGATTCGCGGACGGTCGCGAGCGTGCGTTCGGCGAGAATGCGTTGCTCGTCGTACGCGCGCTCACGAAGGTACTGCGCGACGACCTCACCGACGAGGGCGAGGTGTGTGGCACGCCGTGCTTCCTCCGTCGCGAGGTACTCCTCGAGCGCGGCGTCCTTGAGGCTACGTGCGCGACCAAACAGATCGATCTCGAACGAGGCGCCGACACCGACGCTGTACTCCCCCGTGATGTCGGAGTTACGGCCGCGGATATCGACGCCGCCGATGGCGTTGACGCTTGGAAGTAACGCGGCGCGAGAGATCCGGTACTGCGCACGCGTGAGCTCGATATTGAGCGCCGCGATCCGCAGATCGCGATTGCTGCGCAGTGCGAGGTCGATCACCGCCTGCAGGCGCGGATCACCGAACACCTCGCGCCAGCCGCG
>JAYUYE010001066.1:0-6947 GCA_043752985.1 Myxococcales bacterium | reverse complement strand
GGACGAGGCTGCCGGCGATGACCATCGGCGGAATGAAGTCGTCCTGTGAGTCGCGGACCGTATCGATGCCGGCGTCCATCCCGAGGACCGGAGCACAGCTCGGGGTCGTGCCGCTGAGCTGGCAGCGATTGACAGCTGTGTTGCACGAGTAATCGTCCGGACACGCACCGGCTGGGCCGCATGCGAAGCCGCACTCGGGTTGCGGGAGGTTGTAGCAACCGACGAGGAACCCCACGGAGAGGGCCAACCACGCGATCCTCGCGACCATCGGTACCCACCGTATCACGACCCTCGGTGTATCATCACCGGTGCGATGGCAGCCAAGCTCGATCGAGACCAGCTGTCGGCTCTGATCGAGCCGCACTGGCGTCGGCTGTACAACTTCGTGTTCCGACTGACGCTCGATCGCGAACGCGCAGAGCGCTACCTCGCCGACATTTTCACGCTCGCTGTGGCCGACGTCACAGCCATGCCAGAGGAAGCGGGCGAGGTCGAGGTCTGGCTGCTCGGCCTCGCGAACAAGCTCCTCGAGGAGCGGCTGCCCCGGCAGCCCGAGGTCAACTTCGACATCCTCGATGACGTGCTCCGCAACGAGGCCACGCGAACCGATGTCGTCCGCTCGCTCAGCGATCCGCAGCGCGACTTCTTGCTGTGGGAGCTCAAGCAGGGCTGCATGACATCGGTCATCAACTGTCTGCCGCCCGGCGAGCGCGCGGCATTCGTGGTCTGTCACGTGCTCAAGCTAGCCGACGATGCAGCGGCGAAGTCCCTCGCGATCACGGAGAGCGCGTACAAGGTCCGGCTGTCGCGCGCGCGCAAGAAGATCGGCGACTACCTCGCACCGCGCTGCGAGCACATCAACCCGATGAACCCGTGCCGGTGCGCCGCACGCGTCGGTACGGCGCTGCACAAAGGTTTCATCCGCTCGATCGGTGCGAGCGGCGGCGAGGTCTCGCTGCGCAAGCCCGCGGAGCCGTATGGCCGCTACGGCACCGGCCCCGGCAACGACGACGTCCCGATGCGCGATATCTCCACGATCTACGGCAACCTGCCCGAGCCCGATCCGCCCGCTGACCTGGGCGGAAAGCTCGTCGATCAGCTCGTGCAATGATCCGCGAGCTCGCGCTGGGGATCGTGCTCGTGGGCTGCGGCAAGAACGCCGATCAGGCGCCGCCGCCACCCAGATCCGTCGGATCGGCGGAGCCGATTCCCGAGTCGACGACGATCGACTGGAAGAACCTCGACTACGACCTCGGCTCGCTCGGCATGGTCAAGGCAACGGGTGGCCGCGCCGAGTTCCGGGTGGTCGAGGACGACGACGGCACGTTGCACGCGACGCAGCACACCGACGCGACGTCCGCGTGGACCGGGTTCCTCGACCTCGATGATCCCGCGTACGTTGATCTCAACGGCGACGGCCACGACGAGACAGCGATCCCATTCGAGCTCAAGAGCAGTCAGCTCGAGGAGACGCCGCACGTGTTCGGTGTGTTCGTGTTCACGCTGCGCGATGGGAACCTCGTCAAGCTCGGCACGCTCACCACGAGCTCGAAGCCGGGCTTCACGGTCGAGGGCTCGACGATCAAGACCGCGGACGGCAAGCGCTGGACGTGGGACGTGGCGAACGGAACGCTGATCGAGCGACGCTGATCACCGCGCGAAGCAGGCCGCGTAGACCTTCTTGCAGTTGAGCGCGAGGCACATCCGGGCATAGCCGCAGCCACGAGCGCACGTGGCATACGCGGTGATCGCTTCCTGATGGGACGGATGCGCGAGCGAGGCGCAGATGCACCGATCGCACCGATCAGCAGGGCAATCCGCGAGCGAGTCGCGGGGACGGTGTCCCCGTCGGTCGGAGCGCGCGGCGGCGTCGCATACGGTGGACGATGCCGGGGTGGC
The DNA here is from genome assembly GCA_043752985.1 of Myxococcales bacterium. GTDB lineage: Bacteria > Myxococcota_A > Polyangia > Haliangiales > Haliangiaceae > JABFXX01. The sequence continues at coordinate 5,048 of JAYUYE010001066.1, read as the reverse complement.
CGATCGCGTTGGGCGCCCTCGCCTCGCCGAGGAACCGCATCTGGACCTCGGTGTCGAGCTGGAGCTCGGGGCGGAGGACCTTGACCTCGACTTCGACGCCGGTGAACTTGTGGCGCGCCTTGAGGACGAGCCCCATGCCGCCCTTGCCCAGCACGGATTCGACCATGTAGCGCCCGTCGATCGGGCGTCCTCTCCAGTCGTCGTCCTCGAGCACCGCAGGAATCTTAACTCACCTGGAGCTTCGGCTTTGCGGGTGGCGCCGAAGGCGAGGCCGTCGGCGCATCACTCTCGACGAGGCCGACCCGCCCGGTGACCTCGCCGCGCGGATCCACGAACGTGGCGAGCTCGCGGCTGATCTCGAGGAGCAAGTCCGCCTTCTCGCGATACGGCATGAAGGCGCTCTTGAAGCCGGCGATGATGATCTCCTTGATCGTCTGCAGCGACCAGCCGTAGTGCTTGTGACAGAGGTGGAGCTCCTTGGTCACCGTCGTGTCGGACATTAGCCGGTTGTCGGTGTTGATCGTGACACGCAGGCCGTAGTCGACGAAGAAGTCGACTGGATGGGTCTCCCAGCTCGTCGCCGCGCGGGTCTGCAGATTCGACGACGGACAGACCTCGAGTGGGATGCGGTGGTCGTTGACGTAGTTGAGGAGGTCGCCGCTCTCGACGAGCCGCGTGCCGTGACCGATCCGGTGCGCGCCGCACTTGTGGATCGCCTGGTGGACCGAGTCCGGGCCGAATGACTCGCCGGCGTGTGCCGTGCAGTTGATGTTGTTGTCGACGACCAGCTGGAACGCCTGCTTGTGCTGCTTCGCAGGGTTGTTGACCTCGGAGCCCGCGAGGTCGAAGCCGACGACGCCGCGGTTCTTGAACGCGATGCACAGCTCGGCGATCCGCAGGCTCGACTCCGGTCCGAGCGATCGGATCGCGCACAGGATCACGCCGTAGCGGATGCCGAGCTCGCGCTTCGCGATGCGCAGGCCACGCAGCACGGCCTCGACGACCTGCGCCGGGCGCAGACCTTCGCGGATGTGGAGCAGCGGCGAGTAGCGGACCTCGATGTAGCGAACGTTCTCGGCCCACGCGTCGGCGGCGAGCTCGTAGGCAGAGCGCTCGAGCGAGTCCTCGGTCTGCATCACGCTGAGCGTGATGTCGAATGCGCGCAGATAGTCGTCGAGCGATGCGACGTGGTCGCCGGCCGCGAGCATCGCGTGGAGCTCGCCGCGGTCGAAGGTCGGCAGCGTGACGCCCTGCTTGCGGGCGAGGTCGAGCACGGTGTCGAGCCGCAGCGAGCCGTCGAGGTGGCAGTGCAGGTCGGTCTTCGGCAGGCGCTGGAGGAGCTCGATCGGGATCTCGGCGTGCATCGTCATCGTCGAACCACTATCTCTTTGGGGGAGTCTCGCCTGCAAGCTCGATCGAGCCGAGCCCATAGTCGGCGGCGGTCGAGATGCGCAGGCTGGGTGCGCCGAAGTCCTCGCCGAGAAACCACTTGCTCGGAAACCGCGGATACCGAGGGACCAGGACGTTCGCGCCCTGTGGGCCACGCTCGATGATCGCCAGCCGCTCCGCGCTGATCGCGCCGACGGTCCGGTACGTGATCAAGCAGCGCGCGGCGACGTAGACGAGCACCGCCGCCGAGAGGAGGGCGCACGCACGCTTCGCCCACCGGGTCGCGAGCTGCGGAATCACCCAGCCGGTCAGCGCGATCGCGAGAAGGCCCATCGAGTGCACGTAGAGCCGGGCGCCGAGCTTGGGCGACGCGAGCAGCGCGAGCGTGGCGAGCACCCCGGCCGCCGCGATCGCGAGGAGCGCCGCACGTTGCGCGGGCGAAAACCGAACCGTGGGCGGTGTCCCGCGGCGCGCGATGAAGGCGAGCACGACCCACGGGATCGACCACGCCGAGTACAGCGCGAGCATCCCGATGATCTTGAGGTTCTCGACCGCGCCGCGATCGAGGATGCGCTCGAGCATACCGGCCTGCTTCGCGAGCCCGCCGTAACGCGCGTCGTGACCGGGCGCGACCATGAGGAGCACGTACCCCGCGATCAGGCCGAGGAGCCCGGCGATCATCCACGGCTGGATCCGATCACCGCGCCGCACCGACCACACGATGGCGAGCGCGCCGAGTCCGATGAACGCCGGCCCGGTGTGCTCGTTGCACATCCCCGCCGCGACTCCGAGGACGAGCAGCAGTGGTGCCAACCAGAGCCGGTACGCGCGCGGCTCGGCGGCGTGAAACCGATAAGGCACGAGCCACATCAAGTTCAGGACGAGCCCGAACGTGTAGTTCCCGGTGAACGGGCGATAGAACAGCATCGGGCCGAACTGCGGCGTGCACAGCGCGAAGATCGCGGTCACCGTGATGAACGCGAACGCGTCGTTGGTGCTCTGGATCGACGGCCGCCGGCCGAGCGAGATCGCGGTGAGCAAGAGGAACAGTCCGAGCTCGAGGATCGGCGTGAAGATCACGTGGTACGGGCCAGGTGCGTAGAGCAGCGTCGTCAGCGTCTGACCGAGCCGCGGGTTCGAGCCGAGCCAGCCGTCGCGCACGAGGCGCCAGACCATCTCGAGGTCGACGTCATTCCAGCGATGGAAGAACGTATTGCTCCACGCGTCGCGGACGAGTGGTTCCCACGACACGCAGATCGCGAGCACGAGCCAGAGCGGCACGATCGCCGCGGCCCACGCCAGCGGCCCGCGCAACTTCACGAGACGACGTCGCGACCAGGCGGCTCGACGGACGGCGCGCCCACACCGAGCTTCACGGGGGTCTCGTCGAAGCCCCACTTCTTCCCGACGACGTACAGCGGCCGGCCCTTCACCTCCTCGAAGATCCGCGCGATGTACTCGCCCTGGATTCCGTTCGAGAGCAGGAGCAAGCCGTTGAAGAACAGCATCACGATCAAGAGCGACGCGTAGCCCTCTGCCTCGATGCCGTAGACCAGCTTCTCGACCAGCGTGATCACGAGGTAGACGAACGCGCCGAGCGCCGACAGGCCGCCGATGTACGTCCAGACCTTGAGCGGCGCCGTCGAGAAAGAGAACAGGCCGTCGAGCGCGAACCGCCACAGCTTGAACAGTGACCAGCCGCTCTGGCCGCCTGCGCGCTGCTTCGCCTGGAACTCGACCTTCTCGGTCTTGAACCCCGGCCACGCGAAGATGCCCTTCATGAACCGCGTGCGCTCGGGCATGTCGTTGATGACGTCGACGATCTTGCGATCGAGCAAGCGGAAGTCGCCGGCGTTCGGCGGAATCGCGACATCGTTCATGCGTCGCATCACCCAGTAGTAGGCGCGCGCGGAGCTGCGCCGCAGAAAGCCTTCCTCGGTGCGCTTGGTTCGCACGCAGATCACCATGTCGGCGCCAGCTCGCCACTTCGCGACCATCTCGGGGATCAGCTCTGGAGGATGTTGCAGATCGCAGTCGATCGGGATCACGGCGCGACCGCGGGCGTGGCGGAGTCCCGCGGTCAGGGCGACGTCCTTGCCGAAGTTGCGAGCGAAGCTGACGACCTTGATCCGGCTGTCGTTCGAGCGCGCGGCGAGCAGCATGCCGAGCGTGTCGTCGCGGCTACCGTCGTCGATGAACACGATCTCCCAGGTGTCGCCGAGCGAGTCGAGCACCGGCGTCATCGCCTCGATGAACGCGAGAAGGTTCTTCGCCTCGTTGTAGGCGGGAGCGACGATGGAGATCACCGGCGAGTCCACTGCCCGAGATTTAGCACGACCACCGATCGGGGCGCGCATTCACAGCAGGCGCGTGGCGGCGATCACGAAGCATTCAGCGGGGGTACACGCCAGGGCCCAGTAGGCCCCGCGCTTCCACGGGACGTAGTCGAGGGTCTTGCCGGCGGCGGTCCCGAGCCGGCGTGGCTCGCCGCCGACCGGGTAGATGAAGATCTCGACGTCGGCGCTACGAAGGTCCTTCGGCATGACCACGGTCCGGGTCTTGCCAGCCCCTCTGCGCTCGATCACACCGGCCCAGCCCTCGAATCGATCGGGGAACCACCGCCCGAGGAGCAGCGTCTTCCGGGGCAGCGGAGGCGGCGTGCCGAGGAAGCTGACAGCGAGCTCGACCTGGTCGAGGCGGCCGTGTGAGCCGATCCGCTCGCGCAGCTTGTCGACCGCGGTGATCGCCGCCTTCTGCACCGAGCCGACATCGAGGCCGCGATACGGGCCGAGCTCGAAGCCGCCGTGCTCGTCGAGGCAACTCGCAGGCGACACGTGGATCCGCGGCGCGATCCGGACGTCGGAGACGCCGAGGGGTGCCTGCAGATCAACGGCACGGTGCACCACGCCCTTGAATGCGAAGTACTCGGTGACCATCTCCTGCTTCTTGGAGTCGCGGAAATCGTCCCCGAGGAACCACCACGTGTCCTCGACCTGATCGAACGAGTCGGCAGTGAACACGGTGCCCGATGGCGTGGCCGCGATCGCTGCGAGCCGGTCCACGCTGTTGTCGTGCAGGCGCAAGTAGAGCGGGACCGTGCGGACGCCCGCGTACACGCTCGCGGCGACCGCGAGCAGGACGAACGGGACGAGCCGGCGGTTGGTGGTCAGCACCGCATCGGCGATGCCGGTGAACCCGGCGAGCACGAGCGCGCAGGCGTGGAGATAGAACCGCGGTCCGAGCTTTGGCGAGACGAACACCGTCGCCGTCACGAGAGATCCTGCGAGCAGCACCCAGCCGAGCAAGCGCAGCGGCGTGCGTTGCGCATCCCGATCGTGATCACGCGCACCGACGATCAGCACGATCACGATCAGCGCGAGCATCGGTGCTGCGCCCGCGACGTAGTCCTTGAAGATGTCGAGGTTCGCGGTGACCCCGCGTTGCAGGAGCCGGCCGATGAAGCCGACCTTGGTCGCGAGTCCGTCGTAGCGCTCGCCCTGCCCGGGCGCGAAGAAGATCGCTGCGAACCCGATCACCACGCCGAACGCGCCGGCCCAGGCGAGCGTCGGCTTGCGCTCGCTGTAGCGGTGACGCCACGCTGCGAAGCCGAGCGCGAACAGCACCAGCGTCGGTCCCGTGTGTTCGTTCGACATGCCGGC
>JAYUYE010001065.1:0-6947 GCA_043752985.1 Myxococcales bacterium | reverse complement strand
GAGCCGGACGCCGCGGCGTGGCCGCACGACCGCGGTCGCGTCGATCTCGCCGCCGATCGCGAGCAGCGGATCCGCACCTCCGTGGCGCCAGATCCCTGCGGTCGGCGTGAGCTCGAACGCCGCGACCCCTCGGTCAAGGAGCGTCAGCCGCGCACCCGCTCGCGCTTCGACGGTGACGACGTCCTCGGTGGGAACCCCGCGCGGGTACCAGCGTCCGCGCTGCGCCACCAGGTCGAGCACGAGATCAGCGCTGCCGGAGCCGTATGCGAGACGAGCAGCAACGTTGGCGCCGACGAGCGATGCACCGCCGCGCGCGGCGATATCGAGGGCCTGGCCGGAGACCTTGGCGGAGTCGGCGACGGCGCGCGCCGAGAACAGGAGGGGCAGGACGAGCTGGATTCTCATGTTGCGAGAATGCGGGCCCGTGCGGAATTAGGAAACATCATGCTATTCATGCGCAGCATGAGCGTTTTGCATACCAGGGTCGACCCCGGGCTGTTGGTCGCTCTCGATGCGCTACTGACCGAGCGCAACGTGACGCGCGCGGCGCATCGGCTCGGGCTGACCCAGTCGGCAGTGAGTCACAAGCTGCGTGCGCTGCGCGAGCAGCTCGGAGATCCGCTGCTGGTCTCCGGGAAGGGCGGACTGATCGCCACCGAGCGCGCCGAGGCGATCGCGCCCGCGTTGCGGAAAGCGCTGCTCGACCTCACCGTGGCAACTTCGATGGGGTCCGAGTTCGATCCGAGGGGCTCGACCCGCGCGTTCAGGATCTCCACGGCCGACTACGGAGAGCTGACCGCGATTCCGCGGGTAATCGCGGTGATCGAACACGAGGCTCCCGACGTCGACCTCGCGATCGAGCCTCCGTACCCGGACCTCGCCGAACGGCTGAGCGATGGTCGCCTGGACGCTGCGGTAGGTCCGGCGATCCCGATGCCCGCCGGCATCCTGCGCTCGCGCCTCGTCAACGAGGGCTTCGAGGTCGTGGTTCGCGCGGGGCATCCGGTGGCGCGTCGACGGTGGACACTGGCCCGCTACCTCGAGCTACGTCACCTCGTGATCGCGCCGCGGGGCCGGCCCGGTTCCACGGTCGACGACGTTCTCGCGTCGCGTGGTCAAGTGCGGCGGGTCGCGATGCGGGTCGCCAGCTTCGTCGCGGCGCCTTTCGTCGTGGCTGCAACCGACCTGTGCCTCACCGCTCCGAGTGGTCTGATCTCGACGCTCGCGCCGCAGCTCGGACTCGTGGTGCGTGCCACGCCGCTCGAGATCCCGGGCGTCGACACGTTTCTCTACTGGCACGCCCGGACCGACAAGGATCCAGCCCACCGGTGGCTGCGCCAGGTCATCAACCGAGCCGTGCGCGCGGGGAAAGCTTCGTGATCCGGTTCAGCGATAGACGGTCCACAGCCGCACGCCGACGGCATCCGGCAAGGCCTTGGACGTGTACTCGACCTGCTCGAGATCCGCTTTGACATCGGCGAGCAGCTCGGCGACGCCGGGCGAGCGGTAGGTCGCCTCGCTCATCGCGACCTGATAGCCCTCGGCCATCGCTTGCAGCTTGGCGGCGATGTTGACGGTGCCGCCGAAGAAGTCGGCGTTGGAGTTGAGCCGGACCGCGATGCACGGTCCGGTGTTGAGCGAGATCCGCAGCCGGATCGGCGTGTCCGCGCGGGTGGGGTGGAACGTGTCGTGGATCTTACGGGAGGCGCGTAGTGCGTCGACGGGATTGACGAAGGTGGCCATCACGGCGTCGCCGATCGTCTTGACGACCGCGCCGCGGAACTCGTTGACGATCGCGAAGACCTCGTCGAAGTGCCGCTTGATCTCGACGAATGCAGCCGGATCACCGCGCGAGGCGTAGAATGCGGTCGAGCCGACGACGTCGGTGAACAACAGCGTCTGCTCGCCGACGCCGAGGCGGACGTCCGCACCGATGTAATCCTCGCTGAACAGATCGCGGAACTCCTGGAAGCTGAGCACCTTGCCGGCGCGGAGGGCGTGGTCACTCCACTGCGCCTCCTGGATCGTGAAGACCGCGGGCTCCGACGTCTCGTTCGGCAGCTCGATGGTGGCGGTGGAGCTCGCCGCGACGACGGTACCCTCGGGATGGGCTTCCCATTTCACCGACGATGCGCCGGTGGCGTCAACATCGAGATACCAGGCACCGCGGTTCTGCCGGAAGATCGAGTAACGACCCGACTCGAGCTTCGGGTCGACGCTGCCGGTCGTGCCCGGTGCGATCGTCCACTGGACGCGGATGTGATCCTTGCGAGCGGGCTCGGCGCTGCAATAGAGCTGCTCGGGCACGTGGCGGATCGACGAGTGAACGCGGAACGTGACCTCGACGGTCTCCGGCGTGTCGGTCTTGAAGTCGACGCCGCACGCATCGCAGTGCGACTCCGCCCGCAGATCGTGGAGCGTGGGGTTCGCGTCGCGGACGCCGCGGCAGTGCGGACACACCGTGTCCCACGACATCGTGAGGAGACCGGTGCGCGTGGCGTGGAGGGCAACGCGCAACAGGTCGTCCTCGGGCAGCTTCCAGACACGGGCGCGCTCGGGGATTTGAATGCGATGGAGATCCTGATCATCGCCGGTGCGGATCCAGTCGATCAGCGCGTCGACCGCAGGCTTCGGCAGGCCTTCCTTCGCGAGAGCTTCGCGCTGCGACTTGAGGCGCTGCTCGGCGTCGTCGGACAGGGCAGGCGGCGGCAGAAGGAGGATGTCTGGACGCAGCCGGTCGAGCTGCGCGCCGAGCGCGGGCAGCACGCGCTTGTAGGCGCTCTCGAGACCCGGGAAGCCAAGCTTGATTGCGAGCGAGCCGAACAGACCGCGGGGTACGGCGCCGAAGTAGAGATAGACCCGAGTTCCTGTCGCCGTCGGCTCGAGGCGATGGATCGCGTACATCACCTTCATGAAGCCACGCGTGTAGATCCGCGTGCAGGTCAGCCACTGGTTCGCGACCCAGTTCCACGGAACCTCCCACCACTCGTGGCGGACGCCACCGGGCCGGGAGAATCCCCAGCGCTTTCCGTCGCGCTCCTCGAACGTCATCTCCGCGGTGCCGAGCGCGCGGTTCATCCGCGAGGTGTCGGCGATGTGCGGCCACAGTGTTTCCGGCGTGCACGGGAGCTCGAAGATCCACAGTCTCTCGATCCGCCTGTCCTTCGCGAACTGCTGCGGATACGGATGAAGCGCGAGGAGCTGCTCCACGGTCAGAGGTTGCCCCAACCCATTCCCTGCTAAGGTCGCCCTCGAGGTCGCCATGCCCACGACAGTGTACCGTAGCTGTCCGCTCTGCGAGGCGACGTGCGGCGTCGCGATCGAGCTGGAAGGAGACCGTGTGCTGGCGGTCCGTGGCGACGACCAGGATCCGTTCAGCAAGGGCTACATCTGCCCGAAGGGCACCGCTCTTGCCGATCTGCACCACGACCCCGACCGCCTGACCAGGCCGGTCAAGCGCGACGGTGACACGTGGACCGAGATGAGTTGGGACGAGGCGTTCGAGTACGTCGGCCAGCGGCTCGAGGGAATTCGCCACAGCTACGGCAAGGACGCGATCGCCGTCTATCAGGGAAATCCCACCGCCCACAACCTCGGCCTTCTGACGTACGGCCAGCTGCTGATGCGCACGCTCGGCACCAGGAACGCGTACTCGGCGACCTCGCTCGATCAGCTGCCCCACATGCTCGCGGCCCTCAAGATGTTCGGCAACCAGCTGCTGATGCCGGTGCCCGACATCGATCGCTCCGACCTGTTCATCTGCCTCGGTGCGAATCCGCTCGCGTCGAACGGCAGCATCATGACCGCGCCCGACGTCAAGGGTCGACTCAAGGCGATCCAGGACCGCGGTGGGCGCGTGATCGTCCTCGATCCGAGACGCAGCGAGACCGCGGACAAGGCGGATCAGCACCTGTTCATCCGGCCCGGCACCGATGCGGTGCTCCTGCTCGCGATGATCCAGGTGCTGTTCGGCGAGAACCTCGTGAGGCTCGGCCGCCTGCCGGCGACGGGCCTCGACGAGCTGCGTGCGGCGTCGACGCCGTGGACGCCCGAGCGCGCCGCGCCGATCACCGGGATCGCCGCTGACGAGATCCGCGCGCTCGCCCGCGCACTCGCGACCACGCCACGTGCCGTCCTCTACGGCCGGCTCGGCGTCTGCGTGCAGGAGTTCGGCGGCATGGCCGCATGGCTCTGCTACGCGATCAACGCGCTGACCGGGCACCTCGACGAGCCGGGCGGCCTGATGTTCACCACACCCGCCGTCGACCCACTGCCACTCGCGGCGATGCTCGGCTTCGACGGCGGCTTCGCGCGCTGGACGAGCCGCGTCAGTGGCAAGCCAGAGTTTGGCGGCGAGCTGCCGATGTCGGTGCTCGCCGAGGAGATCGAGACCGCAGGCAACGGCGAGGACAAGGTCCAGATCCGCGCGCTGATCACGAGTGCGGGCAATCCCGTGCTGTCGGCGCCCGGCGGCCCGCGCCTCGAGAAGGCGTTCGGCACGCTCGACTTCATGGTGTCGATCGATCCGTACATCAACGAGACCACGCGCCTCGCGCACGTGATCCTGCCGCCGACATCGGCGCTCGAGCGCTCGCACTACGACGCCGCGTTCAACGCGTTCGCCGTCCGCAACGTCGCCAAGTTCTCGCCGCCGACCTTCGAACGCTCCGCGGACGCACGTCACGACTGGGAGATCTGCCTCGAGCTGTGGACGCGGCTCGGGTTGCCCGCAAAGCTCGGTCCCGGCTCGCGCCTCGTGCGCGGTCTGCTCGGCAAGCTCGGCCCCGAAGCGATCATCGACCTCGCCCTCCGCACGGGGCCGCACGGCTTTGGTCGCGGCGGCATGTCCCTCGCGAAGCTGCGCAAGACGCCGCACGGGATCGATCTCGGTGCGCTCGAACCGCGGCTGCCGAAGCGGCTCGCGACCGCGGACAAGAAGCTCCACCTCGCCCCCGACATCTACATCGCGGATCTCGAGCGGCTGCGCGCGCGCTACTCGGCGACGTGGGCCAGCGGCCTCGTGATGATCGGGCGGCGCCACCTGCGCAGCAACAACTCGTGGATGCACAACAGCGAGCGACTCGTGAAGGGCCCGTCGCGCTGCACGATCATGATGCATCCCGATGACGCAGCCGCGCGCGAGCTGACCGCCGGCTCGATGGCCAAGGTCTCGACGAAGATCGGCGCGATCGAGCTGCCAGTCGAGATCACCGACTCGGTCATGCCGGGCGTCGTCAGCATTCCGCACGGCTGGGGCCACGGTCGCAAGGGCGTCAAGCTGCGCGTCGCGCAGACCGTCCCGGGCGTCAGCGTCAATGACATCATCGATCCCGATCGAATCGACAAGCTCTCGGGCACCAGCGCGCTGACCGGTCAGCCCGTGGAGGTCCGCCGCGCATGAAGAGCTCCGAGCTGTTCGACAAGATCGGCGGCGACGCGCTGCGCACGGTGATCACGGACTTCTACGCGCGGATCTTCAGCGACGTGATGATCGGCTTCATGTTCCAGGGCCGCGATCGCGCGCACCTGATCGAGCGCGAATGGGAGCTCGTCGCCGCGCTGCTCGGCGCCCCGGGCGTGACGTACACCGGCCGTCCGATGAAGACCGCGCACGCGCAGCACACGATCTTCGGCGGCCACTTCGAGCGCCGGTTGCAGATCTTGCGCGAGACCCTGCGTGATCACGCGGTCGATCCGGCGGTGCAGCAGGCATGGTTCGATCACACGCAGGCGCTGCGCGCCCAGGTCACTCGCGATCAGGGCTCGGAGTGCAAGGACACCGGCGAGGCCAATCGCGAGCGTCCGCTGCCGCTGGATACCTCTGACAAGCCGATCAAGCTCGGCCGCAAGTAGCGCGCGCAACCGACATCGCATGATCGGCGCAGGCAGGGCGCTTCACGGTGCGAGCACGCCGCGCGATCAGGCGCCCGCGGATCGAAGACAACGACGCATGCTTCGGTGCGCGCGCTCCTCACCGCGGACGTGCGCATCGTGCGGGTGCTAGCCTCCCCGCATGCGCGGCGTCCTCGTAACCCTCGTAACCTTCGTCCTCCTCGGCGGCTGCGGCGGCAGCAGCAAGCCCGCGCCGCCTCGGGCCTCGGCCCCGCCGCCTTCCGGTTCGGCTCCGACGAAGGAACGTGCAGCGTGCGCCGCTGCGATCGGTGAGGCGGCGAAGACCGGTCGCACGGGCGAGCAGTTCTCACCCGAGGATCAGAAGTTCAGCGCCGAGATCGAGGTCGTGATGACCGACAGCTGCGCCGCGACGAAGTGGCCCGAGTTCGTTCTGATGTGCCTCACGCACGGGCAGACGCGCGAGGAGCTGAACGAGTGCACGAAGATGCTCACGCCGATGCAGCGGCAAGACATGATGGAGCGCGTTCTCGTCGTGACGAAGGCCCACGAGGGCGCGCCGAAGGCGAAGCCGGTCCCTCGGGGCTCCGCGCCGGTGGTCCGCTCGTAGTAGTCGACTGCCATGCCACCACGCGCCTTGTCGGTGGCAGGTCGGCGCCGTCTTCATCCCGGAGTAGAGCGCGGTGCTAGAGTGGTGCCATGTCGCCTCGTGCTCTGCTCCTCCTCGCGGTTTTGGCAGCGTGCGGAGGCGAGGACGACGCACCGCGTCCTCTCACCTTTGGCGGTGCTCGCCCGGTCGACCTCAAGGTCCCGACGGAGCTCACCGACGGCAAGAAGTACCCGCTCTATCTCGTGCTCCATGGGTTCGGCGCCAATGGCTTCGCGCAGGCCGCGTACTTCGGTGTCAGCAACCTGCCGGCGGCCGATGCGGCGCTCGTGCTCGCGCCCGACGGCACGCCGAACAGCGGGGGCCGCCAGTTCTGGAATGCCGACTCGGCGTGCTGTGACTTCGAGGGACAGAACCCCGACGACGTGGCGTACCTCGGTGGCTTGCTCGATGACGTGATCGATGCGTGGCCCGTGGATCGCGACCAGGT
>JAYUYE010001064.1:0-6959 GCA_043752985.1 Myxococcales bacterium | reverse complement strand
CTTGCCGGTTCCGCCGCCGGTCGTTCCGCCGCCGGTCGTTCCGCCGCCGGTCACGCCGCCACCGGTGGTTCCGCCGCCGGTCACGCCGCCGCCGGTGGTTCCGCCGCCGGTGGTTCCGCCGCCAGTCGCGCTCGCACCGAGCTTGGCGAGCGCCTTCTTCGCAAGCTCGCGCGTCTGCTTGTCGCGCGCATTGTCGTTGCTGATCTTGCGCAGCACGGTGACCGCGCTCTGATCACCGAGGTTACCGAGGCCCTCGATCGCGATCTCCCCGATGATGTCGAACGTCTCGGTGTCGGCGAGCTTGATCAGCACCGGCACCGCGCGCTTGTCCCTGCTCGTGGCGAGCTTCCGCGCAGCCTCGCGCCGCTTCTCCTTCCACACCGAACGATCCATCTCGGCGGGCTGGCTGTCGACCACCTTGGTCAGCGCCGGGATATCGGCGGGCTGCGCAGCACCAGTCAGTGGGTACGCAGCGACGAGTGCTGCGGCGAGAAGCCATGCGCGGCGCATCTTCAGTTCGCTCCGAGACGCAGGCAGTACATCTGATCCGTGTTCGGCTGGCGCGGCGAGCCGTCGACGCGGAGCTGATCGCAGGTCGATGCAGCAATGCAGCTGGTGACGAGCAGCTGGCGATCTTCGGTCAGGCGGTCGAGGCCATCGACACAGTTGCCCCAGTCGATCCGGAACTCCTCGTTGTGATCGAGCGGAATCGCGCCGCAGTCGACCAGTCGCCAGCACGCACCCTCGGAGGTGTGCTCCGCATCGGGGCAATCGGTGAGCGCGCCACCCTGGGCGCAGTGCGCTCGAGAGCCGACGGCGACATCGTCGCCGGTGCCGCACGCGGGTAGGATCATGAGCGCGAGGCTCACGAGAACAGGTCCCTTCATCAGCTCGGATGATACCTGAGCCGATCACCCGAGCGCGAAATGTGCAGGACGATCGCTCATGAGAATCTTCATTATCTCGATCGTGGTCTCCCTGATGGCGTATGGCTGCGGTGGCAAGGAGCGCGAGGACGGCGATCTGTGCCCGAGCGCCGTGGCGAATGCGCGACGCCTAATGCAGAACGACGACGCTGCGCGCGCGCGCTACGGCGCAGAGCCGCTCACACTCGAGAGCTGCAACAAGCTCGACGCGTCGCGGGCCGAGCTGAACTGCCTCGCCTACGCGTCGGACGTGCGCGAGCTCGAGACGTGCCGTCCCGACGCGCTGACGAGCGACGTCGCCCGCCGCTAGGTCGTCGCGACCGGCAGCTTCTTCTTGCGGACGAGCCGATCGACCGGCACGTCCGGGATGCTCGCCGCGACGAGCTCCGCGACGTCGAGCACCTGGATCTGATCCTCGACGTTGCGGAGCTTCATACCGTCGGTGAGCATGATGCTGCAGAACGGGCAGGCCACTGCGACAGCTGCGACGCCGGTGGCGATCACCTCGTCGGTGCGGTTCACGTTGACCCGCTCGCCCTCGTGCTCCTCCATGAACATGCGCGCGCCACCGGCGCCGCAGCAGAAGCCGTGGCGCTTGTTGCGCGTCATCTCCGTGATGCCGCCGGGCACACCGACGGCCTCGATCACGGCGCGTGGCGCGTCGAACTCGCCGTTCCAGCGGCCGAGGTAGCAGCTGTCGTGATACGTGATCGTGTCGACCGGAGATTTGGTGCTCTTGAGCTTGCCGCTCTTGAACAGATGGTCGAGCAGCTGGGTGTGGTGGATCACCTCGAAGTTGCCGCCGAACTGCGGGTAGTCGTTCTTCAGCGTGTGCAGGCAGTGCGGACAGGAGGTGATGATCTTCTTCGCATTGACACTCTTCAGCGTCTCGACGTTCTGCTCTGCGAGCGCCTGGAACAGCATCTCGTTGCCCGCGCGCCGCGCCGGATCACCGGTGCAGCCTTCCTTGTGACCGAGCACCGCGTAATCGACGCCCGCGGTCCCGAGAATCTTCACCATCGCGCGGGTCTGCTTGATGATCCGGCTGTCGAACGCACCGGCGCACCCGACCCACAGGATGTACTCGGGATCCGGGTTCTCCTCGATCGTGGGGACGTCGAAACCCTTGGCCCAGTCCATCCGCTGATCGTTGGCGATGCCCCAAGGATTGCTCTGGCGCTCCATGTTGCGGAACGTCCGCTGCAGCTCGGGCGGAGTCTTCTCCTGCTCGAGCACCAGGTTCTGGCGCATCTGGATGATCTTGATCGGGTGCTCGATGAAGACCGGGCAGACCTCCTGACACGCGCCGCAGGTCGTGCACGCCCACAGCGTGTCTTCCTGAACGCGGCCGCCGGTCAGCTTCGGCATCGTCGCGAGCTCGGTCTCGGTCTTCGCGAGCTGCTCGCGCGCGAAAACGAGGTCGGGATGCGGGTGCGCATCGTCGAAGCCGTGCGTCGACGAGAACTCCGTCAGCTCCGCGACGTCGGTGGTCTGCTCGACGATCCGATCGCGCAGCGCGGTCCGGTCCAGCATCTCGTAGCGGATGTCGTGGATCAGCTGCATCGGCGACAGGTTCTTGCCGGTGTTGTAGGCGGGACAGTAGTTCGAGCAGCGCGCGCACTCGGTGCATGCGTAGGTGTCGAGCAAGCTCTTCCACGAGAACTGCTCGAACTTGCCGACGCCCCACTGATTCTCGTCCTCGAGGTTCAGCTTCGGCAGGTCCATTTTTCGCTCGGATCGATTGCGCGCGAAGATGTTCGGCAGCGCTCCGAGCAGGTGGATGTGCTTGGAGTAGGGCAGGTAGTTGAGGAACGTCAGCACGATCAAAACGTGCAGCCAGTATCCGAGCACGGCGCCGCGATGCGCGGCCTCCGCCGGCAGCGGAGCCAGCAGGTGGCCGACCGCGTTGGAGAGCGGCATGTACGCGCGGCCGCTGTCGGTCGCCGTCAGCTCGGCGGCGATCTCGTAGCCGTGGAAGATGAAGTGCGTGACCATCAAGGAGCCGATCGCGCCGAGGATGAGCCCGGCATCGAGCGTCCACGGAATCAAGCGCGGCTTGACGACGAGGCGGCGGGTGATCGCCCACAGGATCATCAGCAGCACGACGCCGTTCATGACGTCGATCAGGAGGTACAGCGGCTTGTAGAGCGTGCCCGGCAGGAGCGCGAGCGTCAGCCCCGGGATCAAACCGGAGACCAGGACCTCGACCGTTGCGATCGTGATGATCAGGAAGCCCCAGAAGATGAACAGGTGGTGCTTGCTCGACCGGTGCTGCGGGCCCTCCTCGGAGACTTTTTTCTGGCCGAAGAAGTAGATGCCGACGTCGATCAGCCGCGCGGGCAGCTGATCGAGCCGCGGGCGCGGATCGGGAACACCGGCGGCGACCGCACGCCCGAACAGCCAGGTGGTGCGCGCGAAGAACGCGACCGAAGCCGCGATCAGGAGGAGCAGGAGGACCTGGGGCACGACGCTTCGGAGATATCACGCAACCCCTGGATTGTCATGACGAGGAGGGCCCCCGTGACGATCTGCCCGACCCAGGGTCCGCCGCTGCCAATCGCGTGGTGCCGGTGGGTGCGCTCGGGCGGTAGGGCGTGGTCGTAGATCGCGAGCTCGTCGATGGTGCGCTCGAGGAACTCGGAGGGACCGCACCGTCGTGCACGCCGGCGACGTGCGCGAACTGCGAGAAGCCGACGGGCTCTGCTGCCGTGCGGCGATCCGAGCGGGCGTGGTCGTCGCGATCATCGTGATGCTGATCGTGATTCCCCTGATCTGGGCGGTGCTGAGCGCGGCGATCGCAATCGGGATCGCGGCGGGGATCACGCACGGGCCCGGGTGTCCGCTCGTCGTGTCGCCGCTGCCGATGCGCGCGATGCTGCTCGACGAGACCACCCCGCCGGCGTGGCCTGGCTCCGGCGTCGCGGTGTGCTTCGCCGCGCAGGCGCTGACGCACGCAGTGGAGATAACCCCGTGAGATGACGATCGGCGCGGGTGATGCACTCTCACTACGCATGGAGATCAGCGAATTCGAGGATGATGATCTCGACGAAGCGGAGGGCGGACGGCGCACGAACCCAGCGGCGCTGCGAATTCTCGCGAGCTGGATTGCTCAGCACGACGGGCTCGACCCGGTGATCGGGGCGATCGTCGACCGTGACTTTGTTCTCCTCGGCGGCCCCACGGTGCCGGGACAGAAGCTCCCGTAGACCCGACCCACGGACGGCGATGTCGGAGGCCTGTGGTAGCCCTGCCAGGTGAGTCGCGCTCCGTCCGAGACGCCGCTGATGCGGCAGTTCCTCGACCTCAAGGACAAGCACCCGGACGGGATCCTGCTGTTCCGGTGCGGGGACTTCTACGAAGTCTTCTTCGAGGACGCGGTCGTCGCGGCCCGTGCGCTCGACCTGACGTTGACCTCGCGTGACAAGGGCAAGCCCGACGCGGTGCCGATGTGCGGCGTTCCGTATCACGCGATCCGCGGCTACATCGCCAAGCTCACCGAGCTCGGCCACAAGGTCGTGATCGCGGAGCAGACCGAGGATCCGAAGCTCGCGAAGGGCCTCGTTCGCCGCGAGGTCGTGCGGATCGTGACCCCGGGCATCGTCCTCGATGACGACGTCCTCGAGCCGAAACGTGCGCGCTACGTGATGTCGATTGTCCCCGGCCCCAAGGATTCGGGGATCGTGGGCGTCGCGCACCTCGATGCGACCACCGGGGAGCTCGCGGCCACGGTGCTCGCGTCGCCGTCGTTGATCGACGAGCTGATGCGGATCTCGCCGCGCGAGGTGATCGTCGCGGCGGAGCTCCTCGGCGACTCCGTCAAGGCGCAGCAGCTCGCCACCGTGAAGGCGCGGTCGCGCGTGCCATGGAACGCCGCTCCGGTGTTCGACGAAGCAGGTGCACGGCGCGAGCTCGGAGCGCTCGTCGTCGTCGAGCCGATCGCCGCACTCGCGAACCGCGAGCTCGCGATCCGGGCCGCGGCCGCCGTGGTCGCGTATGCGCGCAGCACCCAGCCCACCGGCACGTTGCCGATCGCGCGGCTGCAGCTCTATCAGCCGGGCGAGAGCGTCGTGCTCGACGAGGCAGCGATCGCGAACCTCGAGCTGGTCGAGACGCTGATCGGCCGGCACAAGCAGGGCTCGCTGCTCGATGTGATCGATGCAACGTCGACGGCACCCGGCGGTCGACTGTTGCGGCGGTGGATGCTGTATCCGCTGATCGACGTCGAGAAGATCCGTCGGCGCCAGGACGCCGTCGCGTGGCTCGTCGAGCGGCCCGCGCTGTCCGAGACGATCCGCCGCGCGCTGTCGGGGATCGCAGACCTCGAGCGGCTCGCCGGCAAGGCGACCCTCGGTGTCGCCACCCCGCGTGACCTCGGTCGGCTGCGCGATGCACTCGGTCAACTGCCCGAGCTGATCGCGCTGGTCGGTTCCGGCAAGGACAAGCTTTGCGAGCTGCCCGCGCTGCTCGATCTCGCCGCGTGCGCGCACGACCACCTCCCGCAGCTCGCCGCCCGCCTCGGCTCCGCGCTCGTCGACGAGTGCCCTGCGCTGCTCAAGGACGGCGGCGTGATCCGCGCCGGCTACGACCCCGCGGTCGACGAGTGCCGGCGGCTCGCCGACGGTGGCAAGGACGAGATCCTCGCGATCGAAGAGCGCGAGCAGAAGGTCAGCGGCATCGCGAACCTCAAGGTCCGCTACAATCGCGTGTTCGGCTACTACATCGAGATCACGAAGAGCCACCTGCAGAAGGTGCCCGCGCACTACATTCGCAAGCAGACCGTGGCCACCGGGGAGCGCTACGTGACGCCGGAGCTCGCGGAGCTCGAGCGCAAGGTGCGGACCGCGGAGGAGACGCTCGCGATCCGCGAGGCCGAGCTGTTCAAGGCGGAGGTCATCGCGGTCGCCGGCGTGGCGCGTGAGATCTCGGGTGCCGGCGCCGCGATCGCCATCCTCGACGCGTGCAGCTCGCTGGCCGAGGTCGCAGCACGCCGTGGCTATTGCCGGCCGATCGTTGACGATGGCCTCGCGCTCGAGATCATCGACGGTCGTCATCCGGTGATCGAGGCGATGCTGTCCGCCGGAACGTTCGTTCCCAACGACTGCCGGCTCGATCCGGACGCCGAACAGCTCGTGCTGATCACCGGCCCGAACATGGCGGGCAAGTCGACGTACATGCGCCAGGTCGCCCAGATCGTCCTGCTCGCGCAGATCGGCAGCTTCGTTCCGGCGAAGTCCGCCACGATCGGAGTCTGTGATCGCGTGTTCACGCGGGTCGGCGCCGCGGACAACCTGTCGCGCGGTGACTCGACGTTCATGGTCGAGATGCGCGAGACCGCGTCGATCCTGTCGGCGGCCACGCGGAGGTCGCTCGTGATCCTCGATGAGGTCGGCCGCGGCACGTCCACCTTCGACGGTGTGTCGATCGCGTGGGCGGTTGCCGAGCACCTGCACGATGCGATCGGCGCACGCACCTTGTTCGCCACGCACTATCACGAGCTCGTCGCGCTCGCGTCGCCCGATACCGGGCGCCCGCGCGTTCGCAACGTGTCGATGGCGGTGCGCGAGTATAAGGGCGAGATCGTGTTCCTTCGTCGCGTGGTCGCGGGCGGCGCGAACAAGAGCTACGGCATCGATGTCGCGCGGCTCGCGGGCTTGCCGAAATCCGTGATCGCACGCTCGCGCACGATCATGAGCCAGCTCGAGACCGGGTCGCATGCGGTGGGTCTCGGTACGCCGCCGCAGCTGTCGCTCTTACCTTCGACGCAGCCGTCGCCGCTGTTGTCTCGACTCCACGCGATCGACATCGACCGGACCACGCCACTCGAGGCGCTCGCGTTGCTCGCAGAGCTCAAGACACTCGGCTAAGGTCGAGCGATGCAGCTCGGCACCGTCGTCGACTGGCACATGACGGGCCTCGACGACTCCGTACCGAGTACGTCAGCTGCCGCGCTGCAAAGCCGGCTGCCGTGCTGCCTCGTCCTTGAGCAGGAACACGCCGGCCGCGCCGATCGCGTGGCCCGCGAGCGCGACGAGG
>JAYUYE010001063.1:0-2778 GCA_043752985.1 Myxococcales bacterium | reverse complement strand
ATTTCTCGCATGGCACGCACGAGGACCACGCGAAGATGCTCGCGACCGTCCGCTCGGAAGCCGACAAGCGCGGCAAGGCGATCGCAGCGCTGCTCGATCTCCAGGGCCCCAAGATCCGCGTCGGCAAGATCAAGGACGGCCAGATGGAGCTTCGGCCGGGCAGCGAGCTGATCATCACGACCGAGCCGATGCTCGGCGAGGGCCAGCGCGTCTCGACGACCTACCAGATGCTGCCGAACGACGTGAAGGTCGGGGACCACATCCTCCTCGACGACGGGTACATGTCGCTCGGCGTCACGGCGGTGACCGATCGCGAGGTCCATACCGTCGTGATCGCGGGCGGCATTCTCAAGAACAACAAGGGCATCAACCTGCCCGGCGTCGAGGTCTCGGCTCCCGCGCTGTCCGAGAAGGATCGGATCGACATTGGTTTTGCGCTCCGCTACGGCGTCGACTACGTCGCGCTGTCGTTCGTCCGCCGGCCCGAGGATGTCATCGAGACCAAGCGGCTGCTGACCGTCGACAACGTCTCGATCCCGGTGATCGCCAAGATCGAAAAGCCGCAGGCCCTCGAGCGGCTCGGCGACATCATCGACGTCTCCGACGGCATCATGGTCGCGCGCGGTGATCTCGGGGTCGAGATGGGTCCCGAGAAGGTCCCGCTCTGGCAGAAGCGGATCATCGAGGAGACCAACAAGCGCGGCAAGATCGTCATCACCGCCACGCAGATGCTCGAGTCGATGATCACGCAGCCGCGCCCGACCCGCGCCGAAGCGTCGGACGTCGCGAACGCCGTGCTCGACGCGACCGACGCGCTGATGCTGTCAGGCGAAACCGCTTCCGGCGCGCATCCGATCGAGGCCGTGCGCACGATGGCGCGCATCATCGAGGAGATCGAGAAGAGCGCGTACTACAAGGCCGAGCACGAGGTCCCCGGTATCCAGCTCGCGGTGTCAGCGAACGCGATCGCACATGCGGCGTTCTCGGCCGCGAAGGCGATGAAGCTGCGGACGATCGTTGCGGTCTCGGACTCCGGAGGCGCTGCACGGCTGCTCAGCGAGTACCGGCCCGAGGCGAACATCGTCGTCCTCACCACGGACGAGGTCAGCTTTCGCCGGCTCGCGCTGGTCTGGGGCGTGACTCCCGTCTTGATCGGACCGTCCGCCACGACCGACGAGCTGGTCGATCGGGTCGAGGCCACGCTGATCGAACGCAACCTGGCGCTGCCGGGAGAGAATGTGTTGATCACGATGGCCGTCCCGGTGGGATCGGGTCTGCAGACCAACGTGTTGAAGATCCATCAGATCCAGCACTGAGCCGAATCGTCGTCGGAGAACCCAGGGCGACTATTCGATTTCTACCCCGGTTCTCCGCTCCCCACGTTCCTGGCGATCTGGACGTCTCAGAAACGCCCATGGAAGCCGAACGGAAGGCCTGGCGTCAGCCTAGTCTCTTCGACCAGCAGCGATGAGTGACGCGCGCTTTCACTGTCCGTGTTGCGGTTACCCGACGTTGTCGGAAGCACCGCCTGGCACATTCGACATCTGCACGATCTGCGGATGGGAAGACGACAATGTCCAGTTCAACGATCCGTCCTACCGGGGCGGCGCGAACAAGATGTCGTTGAGCGAGGCGCGCACGGACTACGAGATGACCGGAGGTAGACGACCACCCACCGACGAGGAGCGTCGAGATCGCGCCCGCCCGGCACCGTCGCGTTGAGCGGACGGCTCACACGCTAGTGCTAAGCCGGCCCGGAGCGCGATTACCTCGCCGGTGGTCGCCTTGGGTATGGCGAACGAAACCCGCCCGTAGTCCGCCGCATGGCCGACTAATGAGCACGATCAACAACATAGACCAAGTTCGCGCCGTCGCACGCAAAGTCATCGGCAGCGACCACGCCGTTCAGGACGACACCACGATCCTGCGAGCGATCGGATCCGGGATCGATCCCGCGATCGTTACCCTCGACGGTCGGCCACTCGCTGTGCGAGTCCTGACATTGATCGCACCGACGGTGCCGTGCGAACCCGCACCGAAGCGAATCGACTACGCGCCACGTGCACCCGGACTGATTGCAGAGCTGCGATCGGACCGTATCGAGCGCGCACGTTGTGACGCCGATCGGATTCTAAGCGATCGAGCCCACACTTCTCGCCAGCGGCGCCGAGGAGCGTCGGCAGCGCTGGCGCGATGGCCGCTTGAAGGAGCAGGCCGCGTCGAGGACACGATCAATCTGTTGGGGCACGCAGCCCGAAAGGGCGTCGCGTGCGCGGCCACGCTTCTTGGATGGAAGACTGACCGGGTCGCTCGCGAGGCCAGAATTCCGCTGCTGCTCGAGTCGAGCGTGAAGAAGGGGCTCGACCGGGTATGGGGAGGAAAGGCGACGATGAACGACGCCATCGAGCAACTGGTCAAGCAACCAGCATCCTTGGAGGCCTGGCTCGAGGAACGACCTACCGAGGCAGTCGGTCAACCGCCACTTCACGAGCGCATCGAGACCCTTCGGCAGTTTCGGGCTCAGGATTTGGAACCCGATCCTTCCGGCGGTGGTCGCACGCAAATTCAAGAGGGCACGGCGGAGGACGTCGAATCTCCGTCGCGGACAAGGACATGCGGCATGGTCGAAAGAGCAAGAGCACCAAGATAAAGGGCTACAAGAGCCAGATCGCAAGTGACCTCGACAGCGGCCTGATCCTCGCGTGCGCGATCACGCCAGCCAACCGACCGGAGACAGAAGCGATGCCGTCTCTTCGCGATGATCTTGCATTTCTCGAC
>JAYUYE010001062.1:0-2778 GCA_043752985.1 Myxococcales bacterium | reverse complement strand
ACATCTGCTTTCGCCGCAGCCAGTCACGCGGCTGCGCACGACCGTCGCCCGAGATCCGGAACCGAGCGGTGCCGAGATCGCGCGTCCCGATCAACAGTTGATCATCAGCCACCGCACCGAGGCTCGTTGCACCGGGCGGCACCACGAGGTCGATCGGATCGATCTCCCACTCGCTCGCGGTCGCTGCGCCGCTGACAGGCACCAGCCGCATCCCGTCGCGAGCGAGCGGCCGCACGCGTGTCGGATCCGCGAGCCCGATCCGGTACACGCGCCCGCCGCCCATCACCACCGCACCGTTTGTTCGCCGGGTCGCGGCATCCCACGTCACCTCGGGCAATGCGCGATACGTCTGCCAGGCGAGCTCCTTGCCGAACGCGACGCGCTCTTTACCCGCCTCGTCGGTGCCGATCACCAGCATTCGATCACCCGGCAGCTCCACGAGCAATCGCGGTGTCGTGATCGCGAGGCCCTGCCCCGCCCCGATCCGCAGCGTGTCGCCATTCGGCTTGCGCGTGACGAGCCCCGTCGTCGTCGCGATCCACAGCCATCCCGCGCGGTCGCCCGCCACGGCCTTGATCGGCTCCTTGATCGCGGTCGATGTCCAGCCGCCCTTGGAGCTGACATAGATCAGCCCCTTCGCGGTGCCGATCCACGCGCCACCGTCCTTGGCAGACGCGATGCTCGCGCCGCCCTCTTTCGCGAGCGTCGCAAAATCGAGCCCGATCGACGCCGGCGGATCTTCGACCGACGAGTACACCTCGGTCTGCGTCTCGTAACGCCCGAGCCCACCGTCGGTCACGATCCACACGCGCTTGCGATCCGGATCGGGACCGAGCGCGAGCACCTGGTTCCCTGACAGCCCCGTCGCGGGCGTCAGCGCGAACACGCCGCCGCCATCATCGAAGCGCTCGAGGTCGTGCTCGGTCGCCACGAACACGAACCGCTCCGCGGCCGCGAGCATCCGCACCGGCGACGGCTCGGTGAATACCCGAACCCGGACCTTGCCCGTCGACACCGGCGGAATCGGTGCTGCCGGTGGCTCCGGAGGCGGACACGCCCCGAGCAACAGCAATCCGACGAGCAGGGAGTGCCGCACGGCGGCACCGTACCCTAGAGCGCCCCTGGAAACCGAGTGATACGGTGCACCCCATGGCACCCAAGCGACGCGGAGGCAGCGGCAGTTTCCGGACCCCCGAAGCGCGCAGCACGCTCGGCACCCTGCTCCGGACCGCGATCCAGCAGGCCGGCGGCGTGAAGGACGCCCTGACCCGCGGCGCCCAGCAGGGTCGCGAAAAGATCGAGGAGCTGCGCACCGACCGCCGCCGCAACGATGCTCTCGCCGCGCTCGGCGAGCTCGTGCTCGACCTGATTCGCCGCGGCGAGATCGATGTCGCGGAGCTGCCCGAGGCCCGCGATCTGATCCGCACCCTCGACGAGATCGATGCCGAGAACGAACAATCGGACATCACGTCGACCCAGCCGTTCAACCGTGGCCGGTTCGACGATCGTGGCGCCCAACCATTGCCGTCGCGTGCCCCCGCGCGGGGTGGCCCTCCGCCGAAGAGCGGCGATGGCACCGTCGGCTCTGGCGCCCGGTGGGCCGCGTCGAAAACCGAAACGGGCCCCCAGCGGGTCTGGCGCCCTGAGGCCGACGCCGCCCCGGAGCCTGCACCAGCTCGCGGCATCGTGCCGACCCTGCCCAAGGACCCGCATCGCAAGGGCGGGATCAGCTTCGAGGACGACGATCTCGCTGACTATATGCACCCCAATGACGTGCCGCCGAAGGACCCATCCGGCGGAGACTCTTGACAGCTACGGTGCCCACCGGTAGTAAACCGGTCGACCCGGGGATTTAGCTCAGCTGGGAGAGCGCGTGAATGGCATTCACGAGGTCAGGGGTTCGATCCCCCTAATCTCCACCACCTAAGAGGCTGCTTCGGCAGCCTCTTTTGTATTCGGGGTCGGCTCAGCAACGCCGCGTCCGTGACGACAGCGCGGCAGCAAGATGTCAGTCGAAGTCTCCGGCAGCACGAAGGCGACGATCGAGAAAGGCAAGATCTACAAGAGCGGGCCTAGCTGGGGCACGGTCTCCGATGCCCAGCGCGAGTTCGATTGCGATGCCACCGTCGCCGCGACGCTGTGGGTGCTGTTCAAGATCGGCGTCCTACCGTGATCGCCGCGCGCCGACGCCACAGCTGATCGCGTCCAACAGTCATGTCGCGTCGCGTCCAACAGTCATGAAGACCCACTGGAAACGTAGGCTCGATCGCATTCCCAGCGTGTCTTCATGACTGTTCCGGCATGACTCTTCCGGCGCGTTGGTCCCGGGGTGTGCAACGAGTTTCGTGGCGCGTACCGACCGCGAAAACACGGGTTCGATCCCGTCGGGGGTCGCTTCACTCTGCCGCATCGACCTTGCAGCAACCGACGACAGCAGGGCTACGGCGTCTGCGTAGTCTTCGGGATGCGCGCGAGTGAAGCCGCTAACTGCGCCTCGTCGTCGAGGTTGCTTCCGCCCACGGCCGGGAGGGGGTGCTCCTTGACCTCGAGCTTCTTGGTGGCAGCGCCCCAGGTCTGTTCGCCCTTGAGGTCGGTCCTTCGCTCCTTGGGCGCGTGCCCCTCGTACTGGCCGCTCACTTTGCTCGTCGTGCTGGCGCCGGCGCTGGGCAGATCCTGCGGGTAGGCGGTCTGAACCGTGAACCCGCCATAGCGCCGGTCCTGGTCAACGATGACCTTGGCGCCTTGCTGGTCGGGCGTGGCGACGGTGGCGTCCAGGCG
>JAYUYE010001061.1:0-2779 GCA_043752985.1 Myxococcales bacterium | reverse complement strand
TGTTCACCCTCGCGCCGGTCACGACGATCGGCACCGATCCGAAGTGCACGGTGATCCTTCAGGACAAGTTCATGTCGAGCAACCACGCCGAGATCAAGGCAGAGCACGGCATGTGGGTCCTCCGCGATGCAGGCTCGACCAACGGTACGTACGTCAACAACAAGCGCGTCGATCGCCACGAGCTCGTCGACAACGACTTCGTGAAGTTCGGTAGCGCGATGCTGAAGTTCAAGGCGCTATGAACACCAGAATCATCGCGCTCGCTGCTCTGGTCCTGACGGTGCTTGGCGTCTCGCCGGTGCTCGCCGAGGGACAGGTCGAGGTGTTCCTCACCGTCAAGTCTCCCGAGCCGACGGCGAAGGACAAGGATAACGCGCCGCAGATCGAAGCGACGATCGTCGGCGGTCCCACGGTTCCCGTCGAGAAGTTCACGCTCGTCGAGCCCGGCGCCAAGATCCCGTACGTCGTCAAGGCCACCAACCTGCGGCCGTTCACGGCAGGCACCGAGACCATCGCCGTCGCGTTCGTGTTCAACGGCCAGGAGGTCTGGATCGGCAACGACGACTACGAGCCAGAGGAGAGCCCGGCCCGATACCTCGGTATTCTGAAGAACCTCAAGACCGCACTGCAGACCGTGCCGTTCTCGACAGCGGGTCCGGCAGGCAGCAAAGGCGTCCTGATCTCGTACGGCGACAAGGCCGAGGTCAAGATCCCGATGGGACCGCTCTCGAACATCAACGCCGAGGCGCTTGGAACGCAGAAGGACTACAACAAGAAGTTTGGCACCGCGATGGTCGAGGGCATCAACCTCGCGCTCGCGGAGCTCCACAACGTCACCGCCTCACGTAAGGCGCTCGTCGTCGTCTGCGACGGTAACGACACCAACCCCGAGGCCGCGAAGGCGCAGCTCGTCAATCTCAAGAAGCAGGCGGCGGGCGACAAGATCCAGACCTTCGCGATCATCTACAAGGGCCAGCTGTCGGAGCCGGGCAACGTCGTCACGACGATGATTGCCAACGCGACCACGGTCGATAACGCGGAGGGCATCGCGACGGCGATCAAGGCGATCCTCTCGCGGATGGCGGATCGCTACTACCTGACATTCCCGGGCTACGACCCGAAGACGAAGCAGGGGCTGCCGTGGGACGGCAAGTCGCACGATCTCGTCATCAAGATCGACAAGGACGAGACCGAGCCCGTGACGCTGACGCTGTCGCCGGTGTGGGGTGCGCCGAAGAAGGGCAGCTTCCCGTGGTGGATCCTCGGGGTCGTCGGCGGCATTCTGCTGCTGGTCATCATCATCGCGATCGTGGGCCGGAAGAAGGAAGCCGCACCGGCGCCGATGCCGATGCCGATGGCGATGGCACCCATGGAGGCGCCGAAGCCGGCGGGTCCGATGAAGACCGTGATGATCGGCGTCGGCGGCGATCAGGATGGCTTTCCGGTCGTCGGCTGGCTCGTGCCGCTCAACGGCCAGGACGCGTACAAGACCTACCGATGCCGCTCGGGCGGTACCAAGATCGGAACCGCGCCGCCGTCGGACATCGTCGTCAACGACGGGTTCATGAGCACCGAGCACTGCCAGATCAACGCGTCGCCCGCGGGCTTCACGCTGATCGATGGCGGGTCGACCAACGGTTGCTATGTCAACGATCGCAAGGTCGCCAAGCATGACCTCGTCGACAACGACGTGATCACGCTCGGCAAGACCAACTTCAAGTTCAAGTCGATCAACTAGACGCCAGTTCGTGTCCACGGGTGCTCTGATCGGGATCATCGTTGGCGGAGCCGTTCTCCTCCTCGTGATCCTCGCGATGGTCGCGAAGAAAAGGAACGCTTCCCCCGTCGGGCAGAAGGTCTGCGGCGGGTGCAAGCGCGTCATGCTGCCCGTCTGGGTCAAGTGCCTGTTCTGCGGCTGGGCGCCCGGCGCGCGGCTGGAGTTCATCCTTGGCCCGATGGCGAACCAGGTGCTCCAGCTCGCGGAGGAGGTGACCACGATGGGCTCGGTCGCCGGGAACACCGTCGTGCTCGCCGACCCCGCCGTCTCGCGCAAGCACGCCGGGATCCGCAAGGTCGATGGAGCGTTCGAGCTCGCCGATCTCGGATCGACAAACGGCGTGTACGTCAACGGCCACAAGGTGCCGAAGAAGACCCTCGAGCCGGGCGATATCATCCGGGTCGGTAATACCGAAGCCGTCTTCAAGCGAGACTGAGCCGTAAAGATCGAGTTTTCGTACGCAGCGAAGCAAGTGCGTAAACAACCTCACGGCGAAGAGCCCCTTTAGCGGGTGACTGAGCGCTCGACGGACCGCTGCACTGGCGCCCGACGCGGGCCCCCGGTACCATTCCGATTCCTAATGGCACGCCTCCTGTTCCGGGACAGCCAAGGCCGCGAGGGGACGGTCGAGCTGTCACCGACCGAGACCGTCTACGTCGGACGCGGCCTTGAATGCGCCATCCGTACGGACGACGGGATGGTCTCCCGCCGCCACTCGCAGATCCGCATGGAGAGCGGGCGATTCGTCGTCGAGGATCTCGGCAGCGCGAATGGCACGCATCTCAACAACGTTCGCATCCAGAAGCAGGCAGTGGGTCACGCCGATGTGATCCAGTGCGGCTCGTTGATGATCCGGTTCATCGACGAAGGTGCCGTGAACGTCGTCGCGCAACAGCCCGTCGCGCAGGGCGCAGCTCCGCCCCAGAAGAAGGGCGGGACCATGGTGCTCGAGCGCAACGACGCGCCGCCTCTCACCGGCGGCGGACCGTCGCCTGGGGGGGC
>JAYUYE010001060.1:0-2780 GCA_043752985.1 Myxococcales bacterium | reverse complement strand
GCGCAGGATGCGAGCGAGCTCGCGGCGCGGTGCCTGGTTCGTCGGGAACTTCGCGACGACGTCCTTCCACGCGGCGAGCCCCTTGTCGGCTCCGCCTTCAGCGTCCTTCGCGGACGTCATCGCCTCGCCGAGATCTCCGGAGACCGGCGCCTTGGTGATCGACTTCGAACGACCGGGAGCTGTGGCCTCGGCGACGGGCTGTGCCGTCGGGGTCCTCGTACGCGAAGCCTCGCCCGACGTCGCGGCAGCAGGCGGTGCGGCCTCGGCGTCCGCCTTCGCCTTGGCGGCGGCGGCATCGGTCTCGGCGCGTGCCGCGGCTTCGTTCGCGACCTGTGCCGCGGCAACATTTGCTTCGGCGACATTTGCTTCGGCGGCAGCTGCGAGCGCAACAACCTCGTCGTCGGCCTTCGCCTTCGCGGCAGCGGCGGCCTTGCTGTCATCTTCGTCGTCGACGTCGTCCTTGCGGCCGCCCTTGCCCTTCTTCTTCGCCTTGGCCTTCGCCGAAGCGGGAAGCTCCCCGGGTTCCTCCGCGGCTGCGGCCGGCATGGCGGGCATCGAGCCCGCGGCCATGCCCTCGTCGAGCCCGACGGCCGAGACGAAGTCCTGGACGTTCGGGTTCTGCGGCTCGACGCTCGACGCGATCGCGAAGAACTTCCGCGCGCGCGCGATGTCGTTGACCTTGTCGAACGCGATGTGTCCGGCCTGGATCGCGACGTAGAGCTTGTCTTCGCCGGTGAGACGATCGATGACCGACTCCGCGATGTCGAGGAGCTGCGTCCACTCACCGCGATCACCTCGCACCTGACGGAGCAGTGTGAACGCCGCGACCACGGACTTCATCGGCGTGGCGCCGTTCGAGGCCGTCGCCTTGATCGCCGAGTCGAAGAACTTCGCTCCGCGATCTCGATCCTTGAACCGCTGCAGCCACTCGAGGCCAAACGTGCGGAACGCCGCGACCTTGGCGGCGTGGTCCGGTGCCTTCTCGGCGCGCTGGCGATGGTGCGCTTCGATCTCGTCCCAGCGTTGCGCGCCGGACAGGAGCGTCTCGTAGATGAAGTTCGCGCTCGGCTCTTCGATGTTCTTCGCGAGGATCATCTTGAGCACTGCTTCGAGCCGCGGATCTTCCGGCGCTTCGAGGCGCAGGATGCGCGCGGCGCGAACGAGCGTGCGGATCGCGACGGCGTCGTCGAGCTTGTCCGCCTTCTCGAGGGCGCCATCGATCAGGTCGGTCCAGAATTCTGGATCGTAATCGAGCGCCATGAGCGCGTCTTGCACGCGCACCGAGCCGGGGTCGAGCTCGAGGGCGCGCTGGAGGATCGGCAGCGCCTTCTCCTTCTGCCCACTGTCGAGCATCGCCTCGCCGACGATCTGCGCGAGGTCGCTCGGCGAATTCGGATCGCGAAGCTCCATCTCGCCGAGCTTGGCGACCATCTCGAAGCGACCGATCTCGCCGTACACCTCGCGAGCGCGCGACAATGCGCGCACGTTCGCCGGATGTAGTTTCCACGCTCGCTGATAGAGACCGATGGCGCGATCGCGCTCCGGAATCACATCCTCGACGAGGGCTGCGAGCTCGCAGAGGCGCTCGGACTGCTCGGGTTTGGTACCCGAAGCCTCCAGCTCCTTCTCCAGCTCATCGATTGCAGCAGTCCAATCCCGCGACCGGCGCAGGCGTTCCCGAAGCAAAGTACGCGTATCCATCTGCGGACTATCCTCCCGCAAACAATGAAGAAACCCCGACCCACATCTCTCAGCCTTATATCACGGCTAGTTAGCCAGTTGGCGTGGGCGCCGCGCGGTTTCTTTTTGTTCGCGTACGTGACGACTCGTGATCGACGACGAACGACGTGTAGGCCGTAAGCTCCGAGTGTCCAACGTAGTCTGTCTTCGACGGAAAAGCGCGTTCGCGAAGCGAACGAACATTCCCTAAGACCCGATTGGACCCAATTTAAAGACCGGATCCCCCTGCACGCTCGTGCAGGTAGGCGGCGTGATCGCTTGTATGATCGCGCGGTCAGGATCGTCGAGCGCTCAGCGGCCCTTGGCTTTCTTCGCCTTGGCGTCCTCGAGCATCTGCTCGGGGGTCATCTTCGCGCCGCCACCGCCGCCGCCCTGCTCCACCGGCGTGTTCTGCTGCATCGACGACTTCGCCGCGATGTCGAGGAGCATCTTGCTCGCCTGCTGCTTCGCGAACTCGACCGACGAGCCGCCCGCCTTCGCGAACTCCTCGAGATCCTTCTTGGCCTTCGTGTAGTCGCCTTTGCGGAAGTACGCCTGGCCGCGCTGAAACTTCGCCTTCGCGTTGTCCGGCTTGCTCTCGAGCGCCTTGTCGAACGCTTCGATCGCCTTGTCGTCGAGGCGCTTGTCGTCATACGACATACCGACGACGTACCAGATGTCTGACACCTCGTTCGAACCCGGGACAACCGTGGCGCCCTGCTGCGCGACCGCGAGCGCCTGATCCGTATAGTCCCACTTGCGGTAGAGCTCGCCGAGCGCGACCCACGGGCCGGGCTGGGTCGGCGCGTACGACAGCGACTTCGTGAGGGCCTCGGCGGCCTCCTTCGGCTTGTCGGTGTCGCGATAGATGCGGCCAAGGTAGTAGTGCGCGCGCCACAGCTCGGGGTTGAGCTCGACGGCCTTCATCAGGTACTGGCGCGGCTTCTCGAAGTTGACCGCGGTGAGGTCCGCCTGGACCTCTTCGACCTTCTTGTTCTCGCGACGAGCCTGGTCCTCGCGCGCCTGGAAGATCGCCTTCTCGTACAGGGTGTAGCCGTAGA
>JAYUYE010001059.1:0-2780 GCA_043752985.1 Myxococcales bacterium | reverse complement strand
ACCATCCTGCGACGAGCGGATGGAATGCGTCGAGCACGTCACGCACGGCCCGAGAGACTATCAAACCACTCCGAGAACGTAACGCGCTACCGGCGAGGGATCGTCAGTCGCCGCCGCCGCCGAACGACGGACAGCCCGAGACGCAGAAACCGCCCCCGCTGGCCGCGCACAGCTCGCCGCTGGTCCAGGTGCGCGAAAAAATCTGAATGTTGTCGAGCGCACCGACGTACTGCTCGCTGAACACGGGTCCAACGCCGACATTGGAGCCGATCGCGACCCCCTCGCTGCCGTCGACCGCGATCTCTCGCCTCATCTGCCGGCAGCCTGCGACCGAGCCGTCGATGTAGACCTTGAGGCGGTCCCTGTCGTACGTGCAAGCCACGTGGTGCCAGCCGCCGCCGGGAAGCGGGATGACCGAGTCGATCGTGTCGGTGCCCAGACCGCAGCGGACCTGGCCGTCGGGCTGCAGCGACAGCGCGTACTGCTTGTTGTTGTCGAGCATCCAGAACGAGCCCGACGTGGGCAGACCGCTGGGATCGATCCACATCGAGACGGTGAGGTTCGATTTGATGTCGAAGTCACCGTGCTCCCCGATCTGGAGTCGCGACTGCGTCGACATCTGGACCGCCAGCTCGGCGTCGCGCGTCGTCGTCACGAGCGCGTCGTCGAGCACCGGGTTGTGGCCCTTGCCGGAGCCGTCACCACCGAGCGTCGCCGTGTCCTCGAAGTCGATGCAGAGCTCGAGCGAGCTGTCCCCGGTGGTGCAGCTGCGCGCGACGATCGGTTGCCCGCTCGGATCGTCGGGATCCATCGCGGGGTCGCCGGTCATCTCTTCCTCGCTGGGCATCGCCTCGAAGCCACAACCGGCCAGGAGCACGAGGCCGAGCCAGAGAGATTGGGTTCCCGTCACGCAGGACAAGTAAGCAAGGGACATACCTGCGCCAACTAGCGGAAACTGTGACGGTGGGGTCGCTGGATCCGGGGGCCTTCGGGCCCCGCTATGGGGTCTCGACGGAAGGAGTCCACTCCTTCGTGTAGTGGTAGCGGATCTGCTCGTCGGAGTAGCGCCACGCCTGAAGCCTGCAGGCGTCACGAACCGCGAGCCAGTCCTCCCACGACGTCGAGCCGAGACTGGTGGTCAGCGCGGCTCCACACGCGGGTCCGCACGCGCACGGAGAGGATCTGATCGGCGCGGTCACGGGCGGATCGCCCGCCACGAGGATCACCGCGCGGAGCGCGAGCCACGGTCCATAGATCGGATGGATCACGAGATGCGAGGCGGCGAGTGCGCCGAGCCCGGTTGCGACCGCGAGCCGGGTGAACGGCAGGAAACCACCGCCCTCCTGCGGTGGCGCGGAGCCGCGACCGTGGCTGGACGCGAGACCACCGTACTCGCGATGGCCAAAGTAGATCGGTGCTCCTGGAAACGCGACCTCGATCGTGCGCTCGGTGTAGCGATCGAGCGGATCGCTCTCGGCCGCGAGCGCAGGATCTCGCATCGCGGCGACGAACGTCGGCCACAGCGCGCGGGTGTTGCAGACGAGGAGCCCGACGCGCAGCGTGTCGTGCGAGAGGATCTCCCAGCCGGGCTCGCGTGCCGCAACCGCCGCATCGAAGGCGTGCACGAGATCGAAGCCCGCATCCGCGAGCCCATCGATCGCCGTCCCGATCGCCGTCCCGCTCGCCGTCCCGGTCGCCGTCCCGCTCGCCGTCCCGCTCGCCGTCCCGCTCGCCGTCCCGCTCGCCGTCCCGATCGCCGTCCCGTTCGCTGTCCCGATCGCCGTCGTGATCGCCGTGTTCACGCGCCGACCTTCGCACGATGGTGACTCGATCGCATGCCGAATGCTCGGGGAGCGGCGCGGGGCCGACGGCGGACGCATCGCTGACTGCTCGCACGGGCGCACGCTCGCAGCCGGTTCCACCGGCCGTGGCACAATGCCGGCGTGACCGCGAAGCTTCATCACGAGCGAATCGCTCGCAGCGATCAGACCCCCGCGAGCTGGCTGCTCATGACGCACGGGATCTACGGCGCGGGCAGCAACTGGCGCGGCATCGCGCGCAAGCTCACCGACCGTCGACCCGAGTGGGGCGTGGTCCTCGTAGATCTCCGTCAGCACGGACGCTCCGAGCCCGGCACGGGGCCGCACACCGTGGCCGCATGCGCCGACGATCTGCGTGCGCTGATCACCGAGCTCGGCGACATCCGGGCCATCGCGGGTCACAGCTTCGGCGGCAAGGTCGCAGGAGCGACGCGCGCGCTCGTCGCGATCGAGCAGACGTGGATGCTCGACGCGAGCCCGAGCCCGCGGCCCTCCTACATGACCGACCCCGGCAACAGCGTCATCCGCGTGCTCGAGCTGATGGAGCGCATGCCGAAGACGTGGACCAGGCGCGAGGACTTCGTCGCCGCGGTGATCGCAGAGGGTCACGATCAAGGACTCGCGCAGTGGCTCGCGATGAACGTGGTTCCTGATCCGGCGGGCGGGGTGACCCTGCGCCTCGATACCTCGGCGTTACGCGAGATGATCACGAACTACTCGGCGCTCGATCTGTGGCCCACGCTGCTCGATCCTGCGCACGGGCGTGTCGAGATCGTGGTCGCGCAACGTGCCTCCGTGTTCACACCCGCGGACCGCGAGCGACTCGGGCACGTTCCGGCACACGTTCGTGCGCACGTGATCGATGCGGGGCACTGGCTCCACATCGATGCGCCGGGTCCCGTCGTCGAGCTACTCGCGCAGTTCTTGCCCTGATCGCGCCAGTTCGCCGCGGCCTCGCGA
>JAYUYE010001058.1:0-2782 GCA_043752985.1 Myxococcales bacterium | reverse complement strand
GCATCAGCTGGTAGAACTCCTCGCCGCGCTTGTCGATGCCAAGAATGCCGATGTTGCCGACATGGTGGTGGCCGCAGGCGTTGATACAGCCGCTGATCTTGATGCTGACGTCACCGACGTCGTTGAGGTAGTCGATCCGGTCGAAGCGCTGGGCGATCTCGAGGCTGAGCGGGATGCTGCGCGCGTTCGCGAGGTCGCAGTAGTCGAGCCCCGGGCAGGTGATCAGATCGGTCAGCTTGTTCGCGTTCGCCTCGCCGAGGTCGAGCGCACGCAGCTCGGCGTGCAAGGCCGCCAGGTCGGAGGTCTTGACGTCGGGGAGCACGAGGTTCTGGGTGTGCGTCACCACGGCGTGCCCGAACGAGTAGCGATCGGCGATGTCGGCGATCGCATCGAGCTGGGTATCGGTGATGTCGCCGGGCGGGATGCCCTTCTTCTTGACCGAGATCACGACCGCGCTGTAGCCGGGCACCTTGTGCACGACGACGTTGTTGCGCACCCAGTTGCCAAGGTCGCGGTCGCGGCCGAGGACGATTCCATCCACGCGGTCAGTCTCGGGCAACTTCTCGTAGGGTGGCGGGGCGAAGAACGCGGTGACACGTGCAAGCTCTGCATCGCTGAGCTCGAGCTCGGGCGTGCGCGAAGCCTCCCAGTCCTCCTCGACGCGGCGCTGAAACTCGGCGATCCCGAGTGCGCTGACGAGAATCTTGATCCGGGCCTTGTACTTGTTGTCGCGGCGTCCGTGCAGGTTGTAGACGCGCAGGATGCTCTCGATATACGAGAGGAAGTATCGCTTCGGCAGGAACTCGCGGACGACCTCGGCGATCACCGGGGTCCGGCCGAGTCCACCACCGACGAGCACCTCGAACCCGCGCTCGCCGGCAGCATTCTCGACGATGCGTAGCCCGATGTCGTGGAACCGCACGGCTGCACGATCTTCGGCGGGTGCGCCGGTGATCGCGATCTTGAACTTGCGCGGCAGGTGAGCGAACTCGGGATGGAACGTCGACCACTGGCGCAGGATCTCGCAGTACGGCCGCGGGTCCTCGAGCTCGTCGCGCGCCACGCCGGCGAAGTGATCCGCCGTGATGTTGCGGACGCAGTTGCCGCTCGTCTGTACGGCGTGCATCTCGACGCTCGCCAGCTCGTCGAGGATCGCGGGGACGGCCGTGAGCGTGGGCCAGTTGTACTGGATGTTTTGGCGGGTCGTGAGGTGGCCGTAGCCGCGGTCGTAGGTCCTCGCGATGTGCGCGAGCTTGCGGATCTGCGGCGCGCTGAGCAGGCCGTACGGGATCGCGACGCGCAGCATGTACGCGTGCAGCTGCATGTACAGCCCGTTCTGAAGCCGGAGCGGCTTGAACTCTTCCTCGGTGATCTCGCCGGAGAGTCTGCGCGCTACCTGCCCGCGGAACTGCTGGGCGCGTTCGGTGACGATGCGGCGGTCGTGGTCGTCGTACTGGTACATATCAATCCGGCCGGCGCAGTTGGATCGTGGGCCCGTTCGCGCGAATTCGTTGGCGGGCAGTCAGGGGATCGATCGTGTCGCCGGAGACGTGGACCTCGATGCCGTACGGATCGCAGATCTCGCGTTGCTCCGTCGCGCTGGCATGGGTCGACTGCGCCTTCGCCGTCGGCTCGTCGACGAGCCCGGAATCGGCGATGCGGCGGGACCACGTGCCGTCGGCACGCCGCCAGGCGACCGCACCGTCCTCGGTGAAGTTTCCCGTGACGATCCAGTGGGTGGGAGCGGGCATGATCAGAGCACCGAGTGGGCGACGACCGGCGGACGCACCTGCGCCGTGCCGATCTGGGATGCGAGGGACACGACCTCACCGACGACGATCACACCGGGGAGCTCGGTCGCGAACGACGCATCTGCGAGCGACGCGAGATCGCCGATCCACGTGATGCTGCCCGGGTGCGATGCGCCGTGAACGATCGCGGTTGGCGTCGATGGCGACCAGCCGCGCGCGACGAGGCGAGCTGCGATCGCGGCGCGCATGCGGACGCCCATCAACACGACGAGGGTCAGTGAACCGGGCGTGATGCCGTCGAGGATCGGGGCGTAGGCCGCCTCGGCGTGTCCCGAGATCACCGCGAACCCCGTCGCGAGACCGCGGTGGGTGACCGGGATCCCCGCGAGCGCTGGAGCCGCGAGCGCCGAGCTGACGCCGGGGACGATCTCGTACGCGACACCCGCTGCCTCGAGCGCGAGGGCTTCTTCGCCACCGCGGCCGAGCACGAAGGGATCGCCGCACTTGAGACGGACGACGCGCTGCCCGCGGTTCGCGGCGCGGATCAGCAGGCGGTGAATACCTTCCTGATCGATCGAGTGCCGGCCCGCACGCTTGCCGACGTAGAACCGCTGCGCCTTCGGTGCGAGCTCGAGGAGATCCGTCTGAACGAGCGCGTCGTTGAGCACGAGGTCCGCATCGCGCAGCCGGCGCAGGGCGCGCAGCGTGAGCAGCTCCGGGTCCCCGGGACCCGCACCGACGAGAGAGACGAAGCCGGTCATGCGGACCATCCAGTCTGGTAGAGCCGATCGATTGCGCGGAGCAGGAGCGGGCGGCGGGGATCCTTCGCGGCGGGCGCGTAGAGCCGGTTGAGGGCCAGCAGCAGCAGCGGGCGGCGCTCCACCATCGGGATGCCAGCGTGCTTCCATGCGACGCGCTCTGCCTTCGCGACCTCGATCCAGCGCTCGAGCTGGGCGGGGAGAACGGCGTCGAGTGCTTCGCGTAACAGGCCGGCGAGGGCAGGGGCGACGCCGCGCGTCGAGATCGCGATC
>JAYUYE010001057.1:0-2788 GCA_043752985.1 Myxococcales bacterium | reverse complement strand
CGCGCGCCAGGTTGAGCTTCGGGTCCGGCACCATGTGCGTCGCGGACAGCGTGATCACCTCGGCGCGCTTCGCGGCAATGTAGAGCTGCTCGACCAGCGCGAGCGTGTGCGCGAAGTGGACGTTGTCGTCGGTGATCCCGTGGATCACGAGCAACGGGCGCGTCAGCTTGGCAGCGTGGGTGAGCGCGCTCGTCGCCTTGTAGCCTGCCGGATTCTGCTCGGGCGTCTTCATGTAGCGCTCGGTGTACGCGGTGTCGTAGAGCGCCCAGTCGGTGACGGGAGCACCGGCGACCGCTGCCTTGAACACGTCGGGGCGAAGCAGCACGGCCATCGCGGCGAAGTAGCCGCCGAACGACCAGCCGTAGACTCCGACGCGCGAGAGGTCGAGCTCCTTGTAGCGCGCGCCGACCGCCTGCAGCGCGCCGATCTGATCTGCGAGTGGCACCGTGATCAGATCCTTGAGGATCGCTCGCTCCCACGTCCGACCGCGATTTGGCGTGCCGCGGTTGTCGCTGCGCACGACGATGAAGCCGGCGTCGGCGTAGTACTGGTCCATGACGTACCCATCGCGTGCGGCCTCGACCATCACCGCGTGCGGGCCGGCATACACCTTGAGCAGGACGGGATAGCGGCGGTTCGCGTCGAAGTTACGCGGCCGCGTGATCGCGACGTGGTGCGTGCGACCTTCCAGCTCGATGGTCTCGAGCTTCGTCGTCGGCTCGAGGCTCGGACGCTCGGCGACGCTCGGGAGCTCGTGAATCCCGGAAGGACCGATCGCGATCGTCTTGCGCCCGCCACGCTCGAGCGCGATGCCGACCACGACGACCCCATGCTTCGCGATCACGCCGCCACTGCCCTGGCCGGCGACGCCGGACTTGTCGGTGATGCGTACGGGCGCGCCGCCTTGCAGCGGGATGCGATAGACCTCCTGACGTGTCGGATCTGCTGACGCGACGACGATCGCACCGTCGGCATCCGCGCCGATGAGCTTGCGTAGGCCGAGCTCCGGCGTCGTCACCATGCGGACCCATGTGCCGTCGGGCGCATGCAGCTCGAGTCTCCAGTCCCCGGTCGCCTCCGTCATCCACAGAAACCCGCTGCCGTCGTGCAGCCACTTCGGCGCACCGACGTCGACGTTGAGCCACGCGTCGTCATGCTCGGTGTGCAATGTGGTCAGCTGGTTCTGACCGCGGGCAAGCGCGAGCACCGCGACGTTCTGCTGATCGCGATCGAGCACGACCGCAGTCAGTGGGCCCTGTGTGGGCCACTGCACGGAGACGAGGTATTCGTACTTGCTGTCCCACGGCAACCACAGTGGTTCGCCGGCGACCCGCGCGCTCACGACGCCGAGCTGGATCTTCGCGTTCGGACGACCTGCGCGCGGATACTTGAACGGAACCGGTACACGGTCGGGATTGCGGGAGTCCGCGACGTAGATCGTGTCGACGCCGCGCAGGTCGGTGCGCTGGAACGCGATCGATTGACTGTCGGGGCTCCACCAGTAGCCGCGCGTGCGGTCGAGCTCCTCCTGCGCGGCGAAGTCGGCGACGCCGTCCTCGTGACCCTCGGGTGGACGCGTCCACTGCACGCTCGCGGTCCGCGTGCTCAGCCATAGTGCGCCATCGCGGATGAACGCGATCCGCATCCCGTCGGGGGACAGGTGAGGATCGTAGGCGGCGCCCCCGGGGTCGATCACCGTGCGCTTGCCGGTCGCGCGCTCGATCAGGAAGAACTTACCGCCGAGCGGGACCATGACGACCGAGCCGTCCTCGGAGACGTCGATATCGACGACGCCCTTGGTCGCCGTCCGCGTGCGCTCGCGACGCGCCTTCTCTTCGTTCGACAGGTTCTCCTCGCCCGTGCCGATCAAGTCGGCGGCCGTGGCGAGCGTGCGGACGGTCCCGTCGGGCGCGAGCTCGAACAGATCCGCGGCAAAGTCACGTGGTTGGGTGCGCCGGAACAGGACTGCGCCATCCGGCGTGATCGCCAGCGGTACCGGAATGCCGAGCCGGAAGTTGTAGGTCGCCGCGGCATCCGCGAGCAACGCGTTATCGAGGGCGGGCCAGGAGGGCATGGGGGTGGCTACGGCTGGGGAAGGAGGACGGCACGCCGCTGCAAGGGTCAGTGCGGCGGCAATCACGGTGCGCACGAGCGCAGCTTATGCCGGTTTCTTGCGATCGCTCGCTGCGGTTGGGACGATCATTTAATGCGCACCCAAGAACGCCGCCACCGTCGCGCCAATACGGTGACTCAAGCCCTCACGTACCAGCTCGCAACGTGCTGCGAGGACGGTCGGATCGAAGCGATGGTGGTCGCGGATGGTGATGGCCTGCCGCTCGCCTCGTCGGGGGACACGTTCGCGTGCGACGAGGTGGCGGCCAGGATGGTGCTCGTGGGACCGCGGATCAAGGAGTTCAGCGGCACGCTGCTCGGCGCGGGAAACGCGTGGCAGGTGCAGATGGTGAAGGTCGACTTCGAGGGCTCCGAGCTGCTCGTATGCGCCGTCGGTGGGACCGCCGAATCGCGCGAGCGTCAGATCACCCGCGGCGCGTCCGGCGCGCTGCGGATCCTCGCGGCCTGATGTGCGCTAGGGTTCGGGCATGCGCAACATGCTCGGACTCGCTGTCATCGCCGCTCTCGCAGCGTGCTCGTCCCAGAAGGCGACCCGGGTCTCCGCCGAGGATGCCCGGGACCTCCTGATCGATCGCAACTGGCTCGATCGGATGCCGGAGACGGATCGCGATCACCTGTACGTCTACCGATTCGTGCCGAACATGGGGGGCGGCGT
>JAYUYE010001056.1:0-6989 GCA_043752985.1 Myxococcales bacterium | reverse complement strand
CCTACATCGCGACGGGAGTAGTTCTTACGGCGCCAAGAAAGCTCGCCTTCCCTCGCCTGGTTGTTTTCACCAAGAATTGGTGCCGGGCACCTGTGAGGTTCGTGAAGCCGACAAGTATTTCAGCCACTTGAGTGTCGGCATCAAGGTTGCTCTTACGCTCCGGTCACATGGCACTACTCGCTGCACTCACCTCCAAGAACGTTGCCGACTGGGACGACATGCAGTTGATGCGGTGTGTGTTGCGGAACGACGCGCGGGGCTGGACGGAGCTCGTCCGCCGGTTTCGCCCGCTGATCTATCGGTGCATCACCAAGGTGACGCTGAAGTACTCGCCGAGCCTCGGCAGCGCCGACCTCGATGAGATCTATGCCGACGTCATGATGCAGCTCGTGCGCGATGACATGCACAAGCTCCGCATCTACGACCCGGCGCGCGGCACGAAGCTCGGCTCCTGGATCGGGATGATCTCGGTCAATGCCGCGTACGACTTCCTGCGCAGCGCAGGTCGCCGCCCGCTCCTCGACAAGGTCGACGGCAACCTCGACCCGCACGAGGAGGCCGATCGCACGCCACTCGATCTGCTGATCGAGAAGGAGCGCTGGGGTCACCTCAACGATCTGCTCTCCGACTTCACCGAGAAGGATCGGATGTTTGTCGAGCTCTACTACCAGAGGGGCATGGAGGCCGACGAGATCGCGGCCGAGATGCAGATCAGCCTGAAGACCGTCTACTCGAAGAAGCACAAGATCCGCGCGCACCTCGTGCGCTGTCTCCAAGGTCTCGCCGGCGACAGCCCGATCGCGGACCTCGCGGCCGCCGCAGCCTAAGGCTCGGGCGTCCGGTCGAACAGCGCGTACACGCGCAGCGTCAGCTTGTCTCCGGTGCGCTCCGGTCCGCCGAGCAGCAGCGAGCTCGCAACGCGCGGGAGGCCCTTCGCACCTTCGAGCTGGGCGACCGAGGCTTCGACCGCGTCCGCCGGTCCCGCCAGCGTCAGCTCGCACTGGTCGGTGTGGCACTCCACGCTCTCGACCGTGGTCAGCTTCAGCCTGGCGACGATGGTCCGCAGATCGTCCTCCATGCGCCGTGACCACCGCGGATCGCGCGGCTGGGCGACGAAGACGTCACGGTGAGACGGCGCATCGATCGCGGGCGCTGCATCGACGAGCAGTGGAGCCTCGAACGCATTGGAGCCGGTGCGCAGGCTCGGGCCTTCCGGAGCGGAGATCGCGGCCTTGCCCGATCCCGTGCTGGAACCGGAAGCCGCGACCGTCAGGTCGTTCGATCCTTGATCCCCGCGCAGGGCGAACCACGCGATTCCACCGGCGATCGCGAGAATCCCGACGACGATGGGCACGCGCGAACCGGCCATGCCGCGCCAGCCTAGCACTTGCTAGTACGGCGTGCGCCATCCCGACATTTGTGGCTAACTGAGCCCGCTGTGACCGAGCCTGCCGTGCGTCCTCCCGGCGACCCATCGCGGGCTCGTGTGACGATCGTGAACCGCGCCGATGGTGGCATCGCGTACTGGGTCGCGAAGCTCTACGGCTTCGCGCTGCTCGCGGTCGTTGCGGTGATCGCGCTCAGCGGCGTCATCGTCTACGGCTACTTCTCGATCAACGCTCCTCCGGTCCCGGACTTGACCCACTATTCGAAGGTCGCGCCCTCGGTCTCGCGGATGTACGCGGCGGACGGCACGCTGCTCGGCGAGTTCGCGAAGGAGTGGCGCCAGCTCGTGCCGTTCGAGCGGATGCCGAAGAACCTCGTCAACGCGTTCCTCGCGGTCGAGGATCACGACTTCTACGGGCACCGCGGCCTCTACTTCAAGGGAATCGCCCGCGCGGTGTGGGCGAACATCACGGCGCGCGACTTCGCGCAGGGTGGCTCGACGATCACGCAGCAGGTCGCGAAGCAGTTCCTCGGCGGCGAGAAGTCGCTGTCGCGCAAGGGCAAGGAAGCGGTCATCGCGCGCCGGCTCGAGGCGATGTACTCCAAGAACGCGATCCTCTCGGTCTATCTCAATCACATCTATCTCGGTGCCGGCGCGTGGGGCGTGGGTGGCGCGGCGCAGCGCTACTTCCAGAAAAACCTCGACGAGCTCACGCTCGCGGAATCCGCGCTGATCGCCGGACTCGCGAAGGCGCCCACGGCGTACTCGCCGATCCATCGCCCGAAGCTCGCGATCGAGCGCCGCAACGTGGTGCTCGACAAGATGGCGGGCTACGGCCTCGTCACCGCCGAGCAGCTCGCGGCCGCGAAGCAGGAGCCGATCAAGCTCGATCTCTATCGCGACGTGTTCCCCGATCGCATGCCGTACTACTCGGAGTGGATCCGCGGCTACGTCAACAAGACCTACGGCGAGGAAGCGCTGTTCCAGC
This sequence comes from Myxococcales bacterium, assembly GCA_043752985.1. GTDB lineage: Bacteria > Myxococcota_A > Polyangia > Haliangiales > Haliangiaceae > JABFXX01. Next base: position 4,614 of record JAYUYE010001056.1, on the reverse strand, counting down.
GTGGGCTCCGCATCGAGACCGCCGCCGAGCCGACATGGGAAGCGACCGCGTACGAGAACGCCGACTTTGGTGCGCGTCATCAGGACAAGCGCCAGGGCTGGCGCGGACCCGAGTGGCGGCTCGACGGCGCGGCGCGCGACAAGTTCCTCGAGCGCCAGAAGGCGCTGTATGGCACGGAGCCGCTGGTTCCCGGCAAGCGGTACCTCGCGCTCGTCGAGAAGGTCACCGGCGAGAACGCCGATGTCCTGGTCGGTGACCGCAAGCTCAAGCTGCCGTCGCGCAACCTGCGCTGGGCGTCGAAGTGGCAGCCCGGAAACGCCGAGAACGACATTCCGGTCGAGAGTGCGAACAGCGTGCTCAAGCCCGGCTACGTCGTGTGGGTCACGCGCGAGATTCGCAGCCGTGGCCGGTATCGCGACTGGAGCCTGCCCGACACCAAGAATCCGGCCTGGCGCGTGAGCGAGGACGAGCACGAGTGGGATGACAAGCACGCCGACACCGTCGCGCTCGAGCAGGTTCCCCACCCGCAGTCGACGATCTTCACCGCCGATCACCACAATGCTCACGTCGTCACGATGGTCGGTGGTCACGACTACGACCGCTCGGTGTTCAACCGCGCCGTTCAGGCCTGCCGGCAACCCGGCTCGACCTACAAGCCGATCTATTACGCGCTCGCCCTCGACCAGGGCTTCGGGTTCGACACCATTCTCAACGATGTGCCGCCCAAGATCATCGACCCGATCACCGGCGAGGCGTGGGCGGTCGAGAACCTCGGCGGCACACTCGACGGTGACGTCACGCTCGAGTACGCGCTCGTGTTCTCGAAGAACATCCCGTCGGTCGACCTGTTCAAGCGGCTCGGTGCAAAAAACGTCGAGGACTGGGCACGCCGGCTCGGCTTCTCGACCAAGATCTTTGCCGACGATGCCCTCGCGCTCGGAGCCTCGTGCTCCAAGCTCGACGAGATGGCGCGCGCCTTCACCGTGTTCGCGCGCAACGGAGCGTGGTGGCCGCGCCCCGGCGGCAAGGAGAAGAACTGGGTCTACGTGCGACGCATCGTCGATCGCGACGGCAACACCGTCGAGGACAACACGCTGATGGACGATCCGCAGCTCGCCGCCGCGGACCGCTTCGATCGGATCGCTGCGCTCTCGGGTGTGGCCGCGCCGCAAGCGATCCCGCCGCGCACCGCATTCCTGATGACGCGGCTCCTCGCGCACGAGGTGATCTACGGCTTCGCCAACGTCCTGCGCGCGACGCAGATCCACGCGGCCGGCAAGACCGGCACGTCGAGCGACACGCACGACACGCTGTTCATCGCGTACACGTCGAAGTTCACGACGCTGGTCTGGATGGGCGACGACAAGAAAGAGCGCGCGCTCGGCAAGTTCGACGCCGCGTACATGACCGCGGTGCCGCTGTGGTCGCGCTACATGTACGAGGGAGCGAAGGGCTATCCAAACCCCGACATCCCATGGGTCGTTCCCGCCGGCGTGAGTCCGAAAGATCGCGGAGATCACAGCAAGGGCACCAAGGGCCCGCAGATGGATCTGATCTTCCGGTTCCCGAAGAAGGCCGAAGACCCGTCTCTGCCGCCGATCTAGAAGTGCTCTAGAGGTGGGTAACCAGGCCGCTGGTCACGACCGTGCGACCGGCGTGGCGCTGCTCGATCTCGGTGAACCCAGCGCACAGCGCACGCCGGCTCGCCTCGGGACCGTGACCGCGATCGACCATCACGATCGCGCCGCCATCACGCACGACCCGTGACCACTCGCGCAGCGTGGTCTCCCACGTCGCGTCGTCGGTGACGTCGACCCCGATCACCGCAGCGAGCGAGCCCGCCTCGAGCGTAGACGTATCCTCGAGGGTGGAAGTGAGCTTCTTCGCGGCGCGCGGCGACATGCCGACGGCGATCACCTCGCGCTGGGCACCGAGGGCCGCCGCGAGCTTCGCGTTCCCGATCACCACGACCGTGCCGTCGGCGCGCGCCGAGGACAGCGCCTCGGTGATCGCGGTCAGCGCAGGTGTGACGAACAGGCCTTCGAGCATCGGTTCGACGCTACCACACGGTGTGATCGCGCATGTACTCGCACCGAGGCGCCTCGATGTGCGGCGTGATCCAGCTGACACCGAGGAGCTGATCGAGGAGGAAGCGAAAGTTGCCGTAGGTGACGACGAAGAAGTCCATCTTGCGCTTCTTGATGCCGCCGCCGGTGTCGTCGGCGCGAACACAGCCGTCGTGGATCGAGCCATCTGGGAGCTGGAGGCCGTCGAACTCGGGGATGTAGAGCGGCTCGCCGATCGCGATCACGCGCGGATCGATCGCGACGGACTTGAACGGGATCAGTGGACGCTGGCCTGCACCGCGACCGAACGGATGCTCCGCGATGTCGAGCTGCTCGAAGCAGGTGCCGTAGCCGAACTTGCAGGCACCTTTGTAGTTGATGACCCGGCCATCCATCATCAGGCCCGAGCCCTCCATGCGCAGCGACCACGCGAACCGCTCGCGGACGCGGCCGAAGAACATCCCGTCCTGCGTGTAGAGCTCGACCCAGGTGTGGTCGGGGACCTTCGCGTTGCGTCCGCTCTTCGGGACGGTGCTCGTGCGCGCGTCCTGGTAGTCCTCTTCGAGAGCGAGCCAGTAGAACCGGAGCGCCCACTGGCTGTCGGCGACGAGCGGGTAGCCGCAGCACAGCTTGTTCTTGCCGCGCAGGTTCGCCTTCGCCTGGAGAGGCACGTCTTCCTTCGCGAGCTTGCTGTCGTCGGCCGCGGCGGCGCTGGCGAGGAGCGCAACGACGAGGAGGCTCACGGCGCGCGACACGCCCCGAGCGTACGTCACGCGGTACAACTCCGTCCATGTGGTTGCACCGCCTCGCCGCTGCCGACGCCTCGTGTGGCGGCAAGGCCGTCGGGCTCGCGCGCCTGATCGCGGCGGGCCTGGCGGTGCCCGAGGGCTTCGTGATCGATGACCGTGCCTTCCGTCACGTGGTCGGTGTTCTCGATCCCACGAGCGACGCGATCGGACACGCGCTCGCCGAGGCCGCCGAGTGGATCTCGACCCTGGAGCTCCCGGCCGACCTCGTGCGCGACGTCGAGGAGCGGGCTGCTGCCCTCGGCCCACTCGCGGTGCGCTCGTCGGCAACGATCGAGGACGGCGAGGCGGGTGCCGCGGCGGGCGTGTTCTGTTCGCGGACCGCGGTTCCTCCCGCCCAGGTTTGGGCCGCGATCCGCGCGGTGTGGACGAGCGCACTGACGCCCCTCGCGGTGGCTTACGCGCGCCGGCGCGGCGGTCGGATCGCGATCGGCGTGATCGTCCAGCGCTTCATCCCCGGCGAGCTCGTCACGATCTACACGCGTCCACCCGGCGCCCCGACCAGCGAGGAGGTGTTCGTGCAACGTGGCACCGCGCTCGAGCGCCTGCGCCGCAACAGCGATCAGCCGGTGATCGCACTCGCGCTGAACGCCGAGACCGCGATCGCCGCGGGCTCCGGAGCCGATGTCGAGATCGTGGAGGAGCCGGCAGGTTCCGCGGCCGGCATGGAGATCATCGAGCAGCCGACGCGCTTCTGGGTCGTGCAGGCGCGACCGATCGTGCACCGCATGATCGCAGAGCGCCGTCCCGCACCCCCGTCGGTGATCTCGCCGCTGGTCGCCGATGGACGGCGCTGGACCTGGGATGTCGCGCACAACCCCGATCCGCTGTCGCTCGCGCAAGCCGGTCTCGTCGAGTACGTGGATCGCGCGCAGATCACGCGGTGGTCACTGCGGGTGTGCTCCGGCTTTCTCTACACGGCACCGTCGAGTGCCAGTGCACCAAAGCTCCCGGCACTGACCACGCTCGCCGCGGTCGAGGCCCGGGTGCTCGAGCTCGAGACGGCGATGCGTGCCGCTCTCGAGGAACCGACGCACGCCACCACCCCGCTCGGAATCGCCGGCCGCGTGTCGCTCTCCGACGCGATCGAGCGCTACCTCGCGTTCTACGCAATCTGGGCCGGTGAGCTCGCGCCGCTGATCGCAGCGACGCGCACGAACCTGTCGCCCGCACTGATCGCCGGCGCACGACCATCGGCCGTCGAGGTGACGCTGTTCGCCGCGGCGCGCGGTGAGCTCGACGAGGACGCGGTGTTCGATCGGATCGGCGTGCTGTCTCCGGCGTGGGATGTGTCGGTCCCGACGTTTACTGAACGGCCCGAGCTGGTCCACGCGGCGATCGAGCGCGCGCGCTGGTTCCTCGGCGAACGGTCGGCTGGTGGGAATGCGCCTGCCCAGCAGACGCCCGATCTCGAGACCGACATCCTGCACCATCATCTCGGCGTGGAGCAGGCCGAGCACGAGCTTGCGCGCGCCGCCGCGGACCTCGCGGAGCGCGACGATGTCTGGTTCGCGCGCGCCCAGTGGCTCGTGCGCAAGGCGATCCTCGACCAGGCTCACGAGCTCGCGATCGATCCCGACGATGCGTTCTGGATTCCGCTCCACGAGCTGACCACCGCGGTCGACCTCGACGCGGACCAGGTTCGGCGGCGCGCGTCGGGAGCACGAGCCGCCGCGGCGAGAGCGGCGCAGTGGGCGATGCCGAGGGTCGTCGGCGGTGAGCCGGCCGCCGAGCAGCGTCCC
>JAYUYE010001055.1:0-2789 GCA_043752985.1 Myxococcales bacterium | reverse complement strand
TTCTGCGCGCGGTCGAAATGGCCCGCACCGCCACCCAGGAGCCCGTGTCGTGAAGTTGCTCCTGATCGATAACTACGACTCCTTCACCTGGAACCTCGCGCAGTACTTTGGCGAGCTCGGGGCCGAGGTCACCGTCGAGCGCAACGATGCGATCACGATCGCGCAGATCCGCGAACGCGCACCCGAGGCGATCGTCATCTCACCGGGTCCGTGCACGCCGAACGAGGCGGGCATCTCGATGGACATCATCAAGGCGTTCGCGGGCCAGACCCCGATCCTCGGTGTCTGCCTCGGTCATCAGTGCATCGGCCAGGTGTTCGGCGGCAAGATTGTCCGCGCGCCCCGGATCATGCACGGCAAGACCTCGAAGATTTTTCACGACGAGAAGGGCTTGTACACCGGTGTCGAGAACCCGTTCGTGGCGACCCGCTATCACTCGCTCGTGATCGCACCCGAGACCATGCCCGACACGCTCGAGGTCACGTCGAAGACCTGGGAGGACGAGATCATGGGCGTGCGCCTCAAGGCGCGCGGCGCTCCGCTCGAAGGCGTGCAGTTCCATCCCGAGTCGATCATGACGACGGCCGGCAAGGCGCTCCTCGCGAACTTCCTCACCCTGGCCAAGGCATGACGTCCCCGATCGTTCGAGGTATCGCTCATGCGCTCACTGGCGAGCATCTGCCACGCGCCGAGATGGCCGAGGTGATCGGCCAGATCATGGACGGGCAGGCGACCGACGCCCAGATCGGCGGCTTCCTCGTTGCCCTGCGCGCGAAGGGCGAGGCTGTCGACGAGCTGGTCGGCGCTGCCTCCGCGATGCGCGCCCGCGCGCTGCCGCTCGAGTGCCCGCGTCGCGAGCACAGCATCGATACCTGCGGAACCGGCGGAGACGGAGCCGGCACGGTCAACGTGTCGACGCTCGCGGCGATCCTGATCGCCGCATGTGGAGGGATCGTTGCCAAGCACGGCAATCGCGCGCTGTCGTCGAAGTGCGGCTCCGCCGATGTGCTCGAGACGCTCGGGATCGCGATCGAGGCCGAACCCGCTGTGATCACGCGCTGCATCGAGACGGCAGGCATCGGCTTTGCGTTCGCACCGAAGTTTCACTCCGCAACGCGCCACGCCGCGACCGCACGCCGCGAGCTAGGGACGCGCACGATCTTCAACTTGCTCGGTCCGCTGACCAACCCAGCGAACGTCAACCACCAGGTCGTCGGCGTCTACGATCGTCGCTGGTGCGAGCCGGTCGCGTCGGCCCTCGGCGCCCTCGGTCTGCGGCGCGCCGCGGTTGTCCACGGCGACGGCGGCATCGACGAGGTCGCCGTTCGCGGTTCGACCCACGTCGCGATCTGGGATGATGGCGTCGTGCTCAGCCGCACCTTGACGCCGGCGCAGTTTGGCGTCGACGAGATCGATCCTTCGGGGCTCGCCGGCGGCGACGGCATTCACAACGCGAGCATCCTGCGCAAGGTGCTCGCGGGTCAGCTCGTCGGCCATGGCGAGCGCTACGAGGCGGTGCTCCGCGCCGCGGCGATGACGGCGGCACTCGGGCTCGAGATCCTCGAGACCGGGACGATGGATCTCGAGCGACTGCCCGATCAGTACGTTCGTGCGCACACGGTCGCGGTCGACGGCGCCGCGCGCCTCGTCCTCCACAAGTGGCGCGAGGTCAGTCAAGGCACGAGCGACGCCACGGAGCTGGCCGCGCTCAAGGCCGCCGACTTCAAGGGCGTCGAATGACCATCCTCGACACCATCCTCGCCGCCAAGCAGGACGAGGTCGCCGCGGCGAAGCTCGTGCGGCCGTGGGAAGCCGTCGACCGTGACGCGCGCGCGGCGACCTCCGTGCATGGTTCCCGGCGCGGGCTGATCAACGCACTTCGTCGTCCGCCGGGCGCGCCGGTCCGCGTCCTCGCCGAGATCAAGCGTGCGTCACCTTCGGCCGGTGCGATCCGCGCAGGTGCCGACCCCGCCGCGATCGCGGTCGAGTACGAGACCGCCGGTGCCGCCGCGATCTCGGTGCTCACCGACAGGCAATTCTTCGACGGTGATCTCAGCTTCCTCGCTGCCTGTCGCGCTCGCGTCGGAGTGCCGCTCTTGCGCAAGGACTTCCTGGTCGACACGTATCAGGTCGCAGAGGCGCGCGCGGCCGGTGCCGACGCGATCTTGTTGATCGTCGCCGCGCTGACGCCGGGCCAGCTCGCCGAGCTGCTCGCCGCAGCGCACGTCTATCAGCTCGATGCGCTCGTCGAGGTCCATACGATGAAGGAGGCGGAGATCGCGCTCGCCGCGGGCGCCGCGTTGCTTGGCGTCAATCATCGCGACCTCAGGACCATGCACATCGACATGTCCCTGACGTCGATGGTCGCGCCGATGCTGCCACCCGATGTCGTGCTCGTCGCCGAGAGCGGCATCAAGACCTCGTCGGACGTCCATCTGCTCGGTGCGGTCGGTGCGCATGCGGTGCTCGTCGGCGAGCAGCTGATGCGTGCGGCGTCGCCGGGCGAGGCGCTACTCGCGCTCCGCGAGGCTCCCTAGATGGAGCGAGCAAGCGAACGAGCGAAAGCGGGGCTGACCAAGGTGAAGATCTGCGGCGTCACGCTCGCCGATGATGCGGCGCGCGTCGCTGCGTCGGGCGCCGACTACATCGGGCTCAATTTCTGGCCGAAGTCCAAGCGCTACCTTCCGCCGGAGCGCGGCTCGCTGATCGCCGGTGTCGCGCGCTCGAGCGGTGCGATCCAGGTCGTCGGCGTGTTCGTCGACGCGGACCTCGACGAGGTCATCGAGGTC
>JAYUYE010001054.1:0-2790 GCA_043752985.1 Myxococcales bacterium | reverse complement strand
ATGACATCGGCCTCGGTCTTGGCCGCGGCCTGCGACAGCTGCAGCGAATCGCCGACGTAATCGGCGAGGTCCTGGATCTCCGACTCCTGGTAGTAGTGAGCCAGGATCACGGCGTTACGCTCGGTCTTGAGGCGCTTGACCTCCGCCTCCAGCTCGTCGGGCCCGAGCGAGCTAGCTTCGACCGGGTTGCTGATGACAGGCAGCTTGTCCATGGGCTTGTCCTAGCACGCCGTGCCTGGCGCGGGGTTGTGCTTGCAGTTGCACAGTGGTCCATGCATCGATGCGCAGATGTACCGACTCGCTGCACTCACTGCCCTGGTCGCCGCCGGTTGCGCCTCCGCGGGGGAAGCACGGATCGGTGACAGTGATGGCGGCGTCGACAGCACCGCGGGCGATGCATGCGCGCCGACCCCCGAGAAGTGCAACGGCGAGGACGATGACTGCGACCTGAAGATCGACGAGACGTTCAGCGCCAAGGGCACGGCGTGCACCGTCGGCATGGGGACGTGCGCAGCCGGTGGAGTCGCGGTGTGCAACAGCACGGGCACCGAGCTTCAATGCGATGCGCAGGCCGGTACGCCGGCGACCGAGAGCTGCGACGGCCTCGACAACGATTGTGATGGAAGCTCCGACGAGTCGTTCATGGTCGGCAAGCCGTGTGATGGCGCGGACGGCGATGTCTGCGCGGACGGCGTGATCGCGTGCACGAGCCTGACGGCTGCCGCATGCAACGACGGTCCCGACAATGCCGCCGAGCGCTGCGATAGCTTTGACAATGACTGCGACGGCAACACCGATGAGGGGTTCAACCTCGGCGCCGCATGTGACGGCGCGGACTCGGACCTCTGCATGGAAGGTGTGATCGTCTGCGACGCGATGGGTGGCGCGAAGTGCGACGACGCCACGACGAGCTCCGTCGAGGTCTGCAACGGCGCGGACGATGACTGCGCGAATGGTGCCGACGATCCGTGGCCGGTGGGCCAGTCGTGCACGGTCGGCCTCGGCATGTGCATGCGCACCGGCTCGCTCCTGTGTAACGCCGGGGGCACCAACGTCGCGTGCAGCGCGAACGCGGGCGCACCGATCACCGAGGTCTGTGGCAACGGAACCGACGAGGACTGCAACGGCGCTGATGCGGCGTGCCCGGCGAACGATCTCGCGAGCGGTGCGATCGACATCACCGCGGGCGGAACGTTCATCGTCGATCTCGCCGCGGCGCACGACGACAACTGGACGGCAGGAACCGGGTGCGGCCTGCAGGGCGGACGCGACGTGTTCTACCAGTTCGTGCTACCGGCCCCAGAGGTCGTCTACTACGACACGTTCGGCTCGTCGTTCGACAGCGTCGTCCGGGTGTTCGCGGGCAGCTGCGCGGCGCTCGGTGCGATCCAGAAGTGCAGCGACGACGCGTGCACGCAGCAGCGCTCGCAAGGCGCGGTCGAGCTGGCCGCCGGCAGCCACTGCCTCGTCGTCGACCAGTACCAGGCCTCCACCGTGGGTGGCGCGGCGACGCTGACGTTCCGTCGCGGTGGACGCGCCGGCGTCGCGCTCCCGGCCGCGACCGGCAGCCTGACCGGCACCACCGCCGGCAAGGTCAATTCGACCGTCGCGAGCTGCGAGGCGAACTCGAACCAGCCGGACGTCGCGCACTTCTTCACGAGCTGCCCTGGAGCGAATTCGATCAGCGCCAGCACGTGCACCGGAACCGCGTTCGACACGGTGATCTACTTGCGGACCGGGACCGCAACGACCGACGTGGCGTGCAGCGACGATTCGTCGGGCTGCGGCAATGGCCTGCAGAGCAGGATCACGGGCGCCAGTGTGAGCGGCGCGAACCTGCAGTGGCTGATCGTCGATGGATTCGGAACGACGGGCAACGGCGCCTACACGCTGACCTACTCGATCCAGTAGTATCTGTGGCGCCGTGCACGCGCCTACGCCCATGCTCGAACCGGGTCTGCGCATCGGGCGCTACACGGTGGTCGGCACGATCGGGCGCGGCGGAATGGGCGGCGTGTTCGAGGTCGCGGACGACCAGGGCAACCGGTTCGCGCTCAAGTCACCGCTGACCGACGTCAAGGGCGGTACCGACGTGACGCGCCGGTTCGCGCGCGAGGCGAATGCGCTGCGCTTGCTCGAGCACCCGAACCTCGTCGCCGCGACCGACGTGTTCGTCGCGAACGGGATGCTGTTCCTGGTGATGGAGAAGGTCGAGGGCGGAACGCTCGGCAAGCTCATGAAGCTCGGGCCACTCGCGCCACGCCACGCGCTCGTGCTCGCCCGGCAGATCCTCGAGGGCATGAGCCACGCGCACGCGCAGGGCATCGTGCATCGCGACCTCAAGCCGGAGAACGTGATCCTCGTGCCGATGGGCGGCTGGGAGCGCGTGAAGGTGATCGACTTCGGCCTGGTCAAGCTCGTCGGCGATGCGGCCGCCGCGTTCGGTGCCGGCGCACTGACCAGCACGGGGCTCGTGTTCGGAACTCCGGCGTACATGGCACCCGAGCAGGCGCTCGGTCGGATGGTCGATGGTCGCGCAGACGTCTATGCGACCGGCGTGATCCTGTTCGAGATGCTGGTCGGCAGGATGCCATTCGTCGATCCGGATCCGATGGTGCTGATGCGGCTCCACGCGAAGCAGCCTCCTCCGCGACTCGACGAGATCACCGGCGGCGCGCCGTGGTGTACGCCGCAGCTGGTCGCGCTCCTCGAGGGTGCGCTGATCAAAGATCCGGACCAGCGATTCCCGAGCGCTGCCGTGATGGTGGCCGCGCTCGACGATGCGTTTCA
>JAYUYE010001053.1:0-6997 GCA_043752985.1 Myxococcales bacterium | reverse complement strand
GTGCCTTGGCGCTGCGGACGTAGTCGGGCAGATCGGAGAGCTCGAGCAGCTGCGAATCACAGAACGAGCTCGCGCGCTCGATGACGTTGACGAGCTCGCGAACGTTGCCCGGCCACGGGTAGTTCTGCAGCGCGGTCATGGTGTCGCGCTCGACGCCGCGAACCTTGGGCGTGCCGTTCGGCAGCTTGTTGTACGAGCCGATCTCGAGGAAGTGATTGACGAGGAGCGGGATGTCGTCGGCGCGCTCGCGCAGCGACGGCAGGTGCAAGCGCACGACGCTGAGCCGGTAGAACAGATCCTGCCGGAACCGGCCGGCCTTGACCTCGTCCTCGAGGTTGCGGTTCGTCGCGGCGATGATCCGGACGTCGACCTTGCTCGCCTTGGCACCGCCGACGCGGCGCACCTCGCGGTTCTCGAGCACGCGGAGCAGCTTGGGTTGCAGATCGATCGGCAGCTCGCCGAGCTCGTCGAGGAACAGCGTGCCGCCGTCGGCCTGCTCGAACAGGCCCTGCCGGGTCATCACGGCGCCGGTGAAGCTACCCTTCTCGTGCCCGAACAGCTCGCTCTCGATCAGGTTCGGCGGGACCGCGCCGCAGTCGAACACGACGAGGTCATTGCGTGAGCGCGGGGACAGCGAGTGGATCGCCTGCGCGACGACCTCCTTGCCGGTGCCTGTCTCGCCATCGATCACCACGGTCGTGGCGGTCGGCGCGATCTTCTCGAGGATCGAGTAGATCTCGCGCATCCGGGCGTTGCCGCCGATCAGGCCGGCGCAGCGATCGCTGCGCGACGGGATGATGTGGACCTCTTCCTCCTTCGCGTTGAACCGGAGCTGGCTCTGGCCGACTGCGAGGAGCGTGCCGGGCTTGAGGAAGCCCTCGCGGACCCGGACCTTGTTGATGAACGTTCCGTTGGTCGAGCGCTGGTCGATCAGGACGTAGCCGGTGTCCTCCTGGACGATCCGGCAGTGGTAGCGAGAGACCGTGTCGTCGTTGAGGACGATGTCGTTGTCGTCCATCGACCCGATGCGGATCTCCTCCTTGTCGAAGGTCCACTCCTGGGTCGGATCGTCGACCGCCTGCAGCATGCAACGACGCAGGTGCAGCGTTGGCCCTCGATCGAGGTAGCTGACCTTGGTCGGTGGGACGAAGTCTGGAAACTTCTTCATGAAACCCGCCGGCATCATAGCCCCGAACCTGGCGGCTTGCGAGGGCACCAGGCGGGACGCTCGCGGTGACTAACCGCGGCCGCGCCGGCGCACGAGGACCGCGACGAACACCGCGAGCACGAACGCGATGCCGAGCGCGAGCATGATGATCAACCGCGCGGGCGGGCGGTCGCTCGCGGTCTTGCCGGCGCATGTTCCATCCGCGGTCAGCGGTGCCTTGTCACTCGCGGTGAACTCGACATCGATGCCGTCGTCGGCGAGTGGGCCGCCGGGACCCGCGAATCGATAGTCGTGCGTCGGATCGTTCAGCGTGCCGACCCGTGCGTAATGGATCGTCACCCCGGGGCTGTCCTCGACCTTTGCCTCGGTCTCGCCCGGGCGTGGGATCCGGAACCGGTCGCGCACGACGATCCGGTGCTTGCCGCGGGCAATTGGCAGGCACGCCCACGCGACCAGATCGACCGAGAACGACCCGGCCACCGTCTGGTTCGACCCCATGCCGACCGCGACGGTCGCCCAGGTCACGGGGTTCAGCTTGCCATCGACCGTGACATCGAGGGACGGACCGACCTCGCCGGCGATCTTGGTCCCGAAATTCGAGGCTTCGTCGTCGGAGATCGTGCCGTCGTGGTTGGCGTCGATCGTCTTGCGGGTCTGGGCGCCCGGGACCTCCCCGAACAGCACGGTGTACGAGATGCGGACCCGGTCCGCGGCGGGGGTCAGCTTGACGTACCGGTTGTTGTCGTCGACGGAGGGCGCGATATGGGCCCACGCCTGGGAGGCGGCGAACGTGACCGCCAGCACGACTACGACTCCTCGACGCATGGCGGCATCCTGCCACACGTTTACGGTGTGATCGTTCCCGTTGACCGCGCCGGATCCATCGTGGTCAAGTGCCGCCGATGAGGAAGATCAGCGGTCTTTGTGTGCTTGCTGGTGGGCTGCTTGTCGGCGCCTGCGGCGATGACGGCGGCGGAGGCACGAACATCTTTCCGGAGAAGCCGGAGTGTTCGGGCGAAGCAGTCGTCGCGTATGCGGGCAACCAGCACCAGGTGATCTCGAAGCTCGAGATCGGCTCGAACATGGACGGCTTCGACCTCGATAACGACGGTGATCCGGACAACAAGCTCGCCGCGATCGCGAGCCTCGCCGGCTCCGCGATCAGCGACTCGATCAACAGCTACGAGATCGTGATCCCTTTCGAGTTCTTTGATCTGCAGGCCGCCGCGCCCGACACCTGCGTCAAGTTCGGCATCTACCTGGGCGACTATCCGACCGACACCGACGCCGACGGCAAGAAGGCCTACGTCGCCGAAGGCGACTGCAACGACAAGGTCCCCGCGATCAAGCCGGGCGCCGCCGAGGTCGCCGGCGATGGCGTCGACAACGACTGCGACGGCAAAGCCGACGAGGACGCGCAGAACAACCCGTCGACCAGCACCGCTGACGCGGACGCCGACGGCGTCACCGTGATGGGCGGCGACTGCGACGACCACAACGCGATGGTCAAGCCGGGCACGGCCGAGATCTGCGGCGACGGCTTTGACAACGATTGCGACGGCGTCGCCGACCGCAGCCAGGACGCGATGGGCGCCGCGACCGCGTGTAGCCCGTTCGAGCCGGGCAAGGCCGACATTTACCTCGATCCGCTCTCGTTCAGCCCGGGCACCATGAACCCGGTCATCATCTTCAAGGATGGCGTGATCACCCAGAGCGGCGGCGGCCTCGTCCTCGTCTCCGGCCCGTCGCTGTTCTCGGTCGCGATTCCCGTCACTGACGGCATCACGCTCGATCTGCGGATCAGCGGCGCGACCATCCAGGCCGACGTCGTCCAGGTCGGCACTGCCATCGTCCTCAAGAACGGCCGCCTCGGCGGCGTGATCGAGGGCAAGACCGCCGACACCATCCGCGGCCTCAAGGTCGACCAGATCGGTCTCCGCCCGGAGAACTCGCTGCTCGACGCGACGTTCGCGAACCTGCTCGGACCGCTCCTCGCGCTGCCCAAGGCCAAGGAGTCGATCACCAAGAAGTACCCCGGTTGCCGGACGCCCGACATCGACGTCGATCAGGACGGCCTCGAAGCGTTCTGCGACTCGAACCCCGACGACGAGATCAAGGAAGTCGACGTCTGCATCGACGGCGACGGCACCGAGATCAAGGACATCGGCGCGCAGGGCGCCGTGTCGATGCACTGCTCGGAAGCGACGAAGGACGGCAAGAACCGGTTCGTCGATGGCATCTCGGTCGCACTCAAGTTCGAGACAACCGCAGTCAAGTCGATCAAGCCCCCGCGGTGAAGACCCTGGTCCTGGCGTCGGCGTCTCCGCGCCGGCGCGAGCTCCTCGAGCGCGTCGGTCTCACGCTCGACGTGCGCGCCGCGGATGTCGACGAGTCGACGTTGACCGGCGAGACCCCGGTGGCCTACGTCGGACGGATCGCGCGCGCAAAAGCGGCCGCCGTCCCGCGCTTGCCGGGCACCTGGGTGCTCGCGGCGGATACGACCGTCACCATCGACGGCAGGATCCTCGCAAAGGCGCAGAGCCCCGACGAGGCGACACACATGCTGCGCGCGATCTCCGGTCGCACGCACCAGGTGATGACCGCGTTCGTCGTGCTCGGTGACGGCGTGGTACGCGAGCGCATGGTGACCAGCGACGTCGAGATGATCGCGATCGATGCGCTCACGCTCGCCGACTACGTCGCGAGCAACGAGTGGCGTGGCAAGGCCGGCGCGTACGCGATCCAGGGAATCGGCGCCGCTCTCGTCCGCGGCGTCACGGGCTCCGTCACGAACGTGATCGGCCTGCCGCTCGTCGAGGTCCTCGAGGTGCTACGCGACGCCGGCGGCCCGATGCCGCGGTTCACGGCCGGGCTCCCCGCGTGACCACGATCGCCGAGCGCTGGGCCACGGTCTCCGCCCGGGTCAAAGCCGCCTGCGCCCGCGCGGGTCGCCCGCCCTTCGAGGTCACGATCGTCGCCGTCTCGAAGACCCATCCTGCGTCCGCCGTCATCGAAGCCGCTGCCGCCGGCGCAACCGACTTCGGCGAGAACTACGCACAGGAGCTCGCGAACAAGATCGCAAACCTCGCGATGGTTCCCGACCTCGCGGTGCGCTGGCACTACATCGGTCGCCTCCAGCGCAACAAGGCCAAGCTCGTCGCGGGCCACGTCGCGCTCGTCCACGCGGTCGACACGGTCGAGCTCGCCGAGGAGCTCGCGAAGCGCGCCGCGGGCGTCATCCAGCCGATCCTCCTGGCCGTCAACCTCGCGGGCGAGACCACCAAGGGTGGCGTCACCGGAGAAGGTGCGGAAGCCGCCGCGCGGCTGCTCGCGGCCGTGCCCGGTGTTCGGCTCGACGGTCTGATGACGATGCCGCCGTACTCCGACGATCCGGAAGCGAGCCGGCCGCAGTTCGAGGCGCTCCGCGATCTGCGCGAGCGACTGATGCAGGATCTCGGCGTCGCGCTGCCCGTGCTGTCGATGGGGATGTCGGGCGACTTCGAGGTCGCGATCGCGTGCGGCGCGACCCATGTGCGGGTCGGTACGGCAATCTTCGGCTCCCGGTCGTAGTCGAGCGCACGCGCGGATACAGCGCTGCGAATGGGCATTCACGAGCGCGCGCTGGAGGGCTCTCGGAGCGTGGTTCGACCATGGTTCCGGCCTTGCACGAGGCGGCTGGCATGAATCGCCTGCTGATCGCTTCGGTGCTCGTCTCCACCACCGCGGCCGCGTGGGCCCAATCGCCGGGGGAGACCGAGGTTGTTCTCGCCGCGCCCGCGCCGGTGAAGCACGAGGGTCACCGCACCGGTCTCACGATCGAGCCGATCTATCTCGTCATCGGCATGGTCGATCTCACCGTCGAGCGGCAGATCGCTTCGCACGTCACTCTCGCCGCGACCGCAGGCTACGGAAAGCTGCTCTTCGGTCAGGCGACGCTCTGGGATCTCGGCCTGCAGAGCAACGTGTACCTGCGTGCGAACGCGACCGGCTGGCACGTCGGCGCGCAGCTCCGCTACCTCGGCGGGCATCTCGCGGACTGGCTGAAGACCGACAAGGACAAGCAGATGGGCGATCCGCTCGAGCGCATCGCGGGCGTCTACGGTGGCTACACCTGGGTCTCGGATCGAGGCTTCACGATCATGTCGCAGCTCGGCGTCGGGCACATGCACATGACCAACACGACCGAGGGGACGAAGAATCAGATCATTCCGCTCGCGAACTTCACGATGGGCTGGTCGATCTAGGGAGCGAGTCGCTGCAGGTCCCTCGGCGAGTCCGTCGGATCGCCGTCGCGCTCGGCAGCGGAGAGGGTCTCCCGGGAATCGGTAGTAACACCGTTCGTACGGCCAGGCCGCTCGACGACGCTGCGCGTGGGCGAGGCTCCGAGGCCCTAACAACGTTAGTACTGGTTTCCCAGGAGGACCTTGCGGGTAGCCGCGCAACGAGACTCGATCGTCGCGGCGGTGCGCGCGAGGACGGGGGGCGGACTCGAGCGTCCAGCCGGTGGACGAGCACGCGCCGAGGTCCGCGAGATCACAGGCGGGGCGCGCTGGATCGAGACCTGCTGCGAGGTCGGAGGTGCAGGAGTACAGTCATGGAGATGACGTTGCCCGATCCTTCGATCTTTGCGAACGAGCCGATCCGGCGCATGACGCGCGCGGAGTATCACCGCCTCGGGGACGCGGGCTTCTTCGGCGAAGAGAAGGTCGAGCTGCTGTTCGGTGTGGTGGTCGAGATGACGCCGATTGACCAGGCGCACATTCACTCGACGTATCTGTTGCGCCGCATGCTCGAGGCAGCCCTCGGGGATCGAGCAACTGTCTACAGCCCGAGCGTGTTGGCAGCGTCGGACATCTCCGAACCTGAGCCGGACCTCGTGGTCGTCCCTCCGAGCGGAGCCTCGTGGACCGAGCACCCGAGCTCCGCATATCTCGTCGTCGAGGTCGCGCGGAGCTCCGTGTCGCGTGACCAGGGCATCAAGGCGCTCCTCTACGGCATGAGTGACGTCGAGGAGTACTGGATCGTCAACCACGTCGACGAGACCATCGAGGTCCATCGCGATCATGAGGCCGGCGCGTGGCGCACGAAGATCGTGCACGGCCGTGGTGAGCGCGTCGCGATGCTGCGGTTCCCCGACGTGACGATCGCGGTCTCTGACGTCCTGCCGCCGCGTCCGTAGGTCGCGCGCGTCCGGCCGGACGTGTCCTGCCGGCGGACGAATGCGAGCGGAGGTTCGCGAGATCACGGCGGCGGGGCGCTGGTCCAAGAGCTGCTGCGAGCCTGCACGTGCAGGAGTACAGACATGGAGATGACGATGCCGACGGACATCCTCGGAACGGAACGGGTCCGGCCGCTCAAGCGCGTCGAGTACGACCTGCTCGCGGCGTAAGGTTTCTCGAGGACGAGCGGGTCGAGCTGCTGTTCGGTGTGGTGTGCGAGATGGCGCCGAATGACCCGGCGCACGCCGAGACGACCGACGCGGTGCGTGCGGTGCTGACGCGAGCCCTCGGTGATCGTGCGCGCGTGGCGAGCCAGCGTCCGTTCGCAGCGTCGGAGACGTCAGAGCCGGAACCCGACGTGTTCGTGGTTCCCAGCGGACGCTACTGGAAGGAGCATCCCGCGCGAGCCTTTCTCGTGGTCGAGGTCGCGCGCTCGTCGCTGCGCAAAGATCGTGGCGTGAAGGTACTGCTGTACGGAGGGGTTGGATCGCGTAGGTCCTTGTTTCTCCTCGGGACTGGCGGGAAGTCGCGAGTGTCGGAGGGCTGGGATAGCGTCGGACCGTGCGCATCCTCGGCCTCGACCCCGGCAGCCGCGTTTGCGGCTACGGCG
>JAYUYE010001052.1:0-15237 GCA_043752985.1 Myxococcales bacterium | reverse complement strand
CCTCGGCAGTCGCGACGGTCTCGGTCACGAACGCCGCAGCCTCGGCCGCCGGGTCGCCGTCGGTCCCCTGAGCGCGGAGCTTCGCGGCGAGCGGCTCGAGGCCCTTCTCGCGCGCCACCGAAGCGCGCGTCTTGCGGCGCGGGCGGTAGGGCGCGTAGAGATCTTCGAGCTCGGACTTGCCGTCTGCAGCGCGCAGCTTTGCCTCGAGCTCGGGCGTCAGCTTGCCCTGCTCGGTAACGGACGCGAGGATCGCGGCGCGCCGCGTCTCCAGCTCGACGATGTACGAGCGTCGCTCCTCGATCGTGCGGAGCTGGACCTCGTCGAGGCCGCCTGTCCGCTCCTTGCGATAGCGCGCGATGAACGGGACCGTGCTGCCCTCATCGAGCATCGCGAGCACCGCGGCGATCGCGCCCCGTGGAAGCCCGAGCGTGGTCGCCAGGGTCGGCACCGGATCGAAGTCGAGGGCGGGAGTGGTCTCGTCGGTCATGGGGCCGGCGACCGTAGCCGTGGGCTCCCCGACGAGCAAGCATCAAGACCCTGGGGTTCTACTCGTCGGTGTGAATCTGCAGAAAGTAGTCGAGCGCGACGTCGAGGTTCTCGCCATAGAGCATCAGCTGGTCGGCAACGATCGCGGGAATCGTGCCGGTAGCGGACAGCGCTTCTCCGTGCCACGTCGAGCCGCATGTCGCCGTGGTCGCAACGCTGAACCTGCCGGACCCGTTCGTGAATCGAGTGGCCGCCGGCGCGATGCCACCGAACATGAACACGATGCCGTCGGACGAGTATGTGAATTCGAGCTTGCTCGAGCCCCCGTCGTCGTACAGCTCGCAGTAGTACCGCGCAGACGTCGAGCCGACCAAGGTGATCGCGAGGACGCGCGCCCGCCCCCCCCGCGCCGGTCGTGCCGACGACGACGAACAGGTCGTTCCCGGGCGTGTGCGGGCGGGTCACATAGCGCGCCTGGCCGGAGAGACCGAGCACGAGCTTGCCGCCCTGCGTGACGGGGCCACCGAACGCCGTCCACGGAGCCGCGAGCGACTCGAACGGATCGAACACCGCGATCCACTGGCGCGGATTCGCGGGTTCCGGATCGCAGGCATCGCCAACGCGATCACCGTCTGCATCGGCATGCGCACCCGGAAGGTGGGGACACACGTCGCACGCGTCGTCGACCGCGTCCTGATCCTCGTCGTGACCTACGGGAGCGCAGACAAACGCATCAGCGACCGCATCGGTTCCGTCGATCGCATCCGCTCCGGTCGCATCGATGGTGAGGCCATCATCCGGTTCGTCCTGGAACCCGAACCGGCCACAGCCCGCCTGGATCACGCCCACGAGCACCGCCGCGCGTAGGATCTCCCGAGCGTTGCAGACGACGAGGCCCGATGGCCATGAGGTAAGGTCTGTCGCCATGTCCACCGACTCCGCACGAGACCGCCTCATCCAGCGGCTGCCGAAGGTCGAGCTGCACCTTCACATCGAAGGAACGCTCGAGCCCGAGATGATGTTCAGCCTCGCCGGCAAGCACGGGATCCAGCTGCCGTACAAATCGGTCGAGGCGGTGCGCGCGGCCTATGCGTTCCATGACCTGCAGTCGTTTCTCGACCTCTACTACGCGGGGTGCGCGGTGCTGCGCGACCGCCAAGACTTCTACGCGCTCGCGATGGCGTACTTCACGCGTGCGCACGCCGACAACGTGGTTCACGCAGAGCTGTTCTTCGATCCGCAGACGCACACCGCGCGCGGCGTATCGATGGAGACCGTGATCACCGGGCTGCGCGACGCGATGGACGATGCGCACCGCCGCTACGGCATGACCTCCGATCTGATCCTGTGCTTCCTCCGCCACCTCTCGGAACAAGACGCGTTCGCGACGCTCGACGAGGCGATGCCGTTTCTCGGTGACATCAAAGGCGTGGGTCTCGACTCCGGCGAGAAGGGCAACCCGCCCGCGAAGTTTGCTCGCGTCTACGCGAAGGCGCGCTCGCTCGGTCTGCGTGCGGTCGCGCATGCCGGCGAAGAAGGCCCCGCCGCGTACATCACCGAGGCGCTCGACGTCCTCGGGGTCGAGAGAATCGATCACGGCGTGCGCTGTGACGAGGACAATGCGCTGGTCGAGCGTCTCGTGCGCGAGCGGATCCCGCTGACGGTCTGTCCGCTGTCGAACCTCAAGCTCTGCGTGGTGCCGAACCTCAAGCAGCACAACTTCGCGAAGCTGCTCCGCCGTGGCGTCGCCGTCACGATCAACTCCGACGACCCCGCGTACTTCGGCGGCTACATCGGCGAGAACTATCGCGCGACGGCCGCCGCGCTCGATCTCACCGAGGCAGAGATCGTGGCCGTGGTCGAGAATGGCGCGCGCGCATCGTTTCTTCCCGCGCAGGCGAAGATCGGGCTGCTCGCGAAGATCCGCTCCGCCGCCCACCGCGGCTGATCACCAGCTGAACTTGACGTAACCGTTACCGGCGACGGCGCCAGCGGTGTTGGTCTGCAACATGCCGGTGTTGAGCGAGCCGCCACCGCCGCAGCCGGCCCACTCGCCGGTGTTCATCGTCGCCCCCCCAGGTACCGCCGGTGTGTACGTGTCGCCGCACGAACCACCCGAGTAGCCGCCGCCGCCACCCTGGCCCCACAGACCTCCGCGGCCACCACCCCCTCCGTAGCCGCCCCACTGGTTCTCGGCCATGATCCCACCACCCGCGCCGCCGGCCGAGAACGCTTTGCCACCGGTCCCGCCCTCCCCTGTCCCCAGCAAGCCGCCGCCCCCCCCGCTGTTCGCACCCGCGACGATCCGGCCACCTTGGCCCATGTCCGCGCGGGCCGTCATACCGGTCGTACCGCCCGACGTCTCGACCCGACCCACGCTCTCGGCTGCGGCGATTCCGCCGGTCACCGAGCCGCCACTGCCGGCGATGATCAACGGCATGTTGCTCGGTGCCATCACGAACGTGCCGCCGCCACCCGCGAGGTAGCCAGCGGGCCGTTGCCCGACGAGGATCTGCAGCTGTGTCCCCGCCGACGGAGTAAACGTTCCGACCAGCTTCGCGCCGTAGGTCTCAGCACCACCGCCGCCTTCCGCGCCACCGACCTCGATCACCAGCGACGACACGCTCGGAGTCGTGAACGTCTGCAGCGTTCCGTTAGGCGGTGCGCCGTTGGCAACAAACCAGCGGGCACCAGAAACCGCGGTCTGCGCATCGGTGCCGTCGGTCGCGCTCACGGTGCATTCGAACTGATCGGTCGCTGCATGATCCGTGGCCGGCACCGTATCGCGGGCGAACATCGTCATCTTCGCGCTGCCGTACGCGACCCCGTTGCGCAGCCAGCTGGCCGAGTAGGTCAACGTGTCGCCATCGTCGTCGGTCGGCGGCGTGACGAGCAGGCACGGCACGTCGGTGTTCTCAGCACCCATCAGCTGAACCTCGACATCGAACATCGACGGCGCCGTGTTACCGATCACGACCTCGGCGTGACCGATCACGGCGCCACCCGCGGCCACTGCATCGACGCCCCACGACTCGCCCTTGGCGGTCAGGTTGCTGGCGACCAGCCCGCCGGTGACGGCCGGTGCACCGTTCTTCGACCATTGCAGCGTCACATCATCGACATTCGCGACGGCGACCAGATCGTCTGCAGTCTTCGGTGCGCTGGGAATGATCGTGACGCCGGCCTGCTCTGGCTCGGTGATCACCTCGCCACATGCCGCCAGCGCACACACCGAAACAGCCAGCACGCGGGATCCCCACATGAGCCCAGTATGCCAGGGCCTTTGCTCGCTTGGTGTGACTTTGCTCATCAGACCGGCAGGACGCCGGCCGCGATCGCGATGGCCCGGACCGTATCGATGGTGTCGGCCTCGGCGGCGGTCTTGTCGTCGCGGTAGCGCACCAGCCGGGCAAACCGCAGGGCGACACCGCCGGGATACTGCGACGACCGCTGCACGTCGTTGAACGCGACCTCGACGACCAGCTCGGGTCGCACATGAACGATGTGACCGTCGCGGTCGACCTCGAGCGCCTGCAGCGCCGGGGTCTGCCACGCCAGGACCTCGTCGGTCATGCCCTTGAAGGTCTTGCCGAGCATCACGAAGCCACCGGCCGGACCGCGCGCGCCGAGGTGGAGGTTCGACAGGAGGCCGCGGCGACGTCCGGATCCCCACTCCGCCGCGAGCACCACGAGATCGAGGCGATGCACGTGTTTGATCTTGAGCCACGATGCGCCGCGATTGCCGGCGTCGTACGGCGCCTCGAGCGCCTTTGCCATCACACCTTCGTGGCCGCTCGCGATCGCACGGTCGTAGAACGCCGTCGCCTCGGCACCATCATTCGTGATCAAGCGCGGCACCGCGTGTGCGGGTGCAAGGGCATCGAGCGCGGTGAACCGTTCGTGCGCGGGCACGGCGAGCAGAGTCTGATCGTCGATCAGCAGCGCATCGAACAGCGCGAGCGAGAGCGGCGTCTGTGTGTCGCCTTCCTTGCGCCGGCCGACGCGCTTCATCGTGTCCTGGAACGGTAGCGGGCGGCCACTCGGCCCGAGTGCGATCGCCTCTCCATCGAGGATCAGCCGTCGCGCCGGTAGCTGCGCCGCGTGCGCCACGATCTCGGGCACGCTGGCGGTGACCTCGTTGAGTGCGCGCGAGAACACGCGCACGAGGTCGCCGTCCTTGTGGATCTGTACGCGGAAGCCGTCGAGCTTGAGCTCGAGCGCGGCCGGTCCCCCAAACGATGCGAGCGCCTCTGCTGCGGTCTCCGCGGTCTGCGCGAGCATCGGCAGCACGGGCCGGAACACGAGCAAGCCGAACCGATCGAGCCCCGCGGCTCCTTCGGTCAGGGCCGCATCGGCCACGACGCCGATGTCGCCCGCGAGCATGTACGCGCTGCGCACCGCGCGCGCCGGCAGCGACGTTGCGAGCGCGATCGCTTCGACCACGAGCGCATCGAGCGCGCCCTGCCGCAGCTCACCGAGCACGAGCGCAGCGAGAAACCCTTGTTCGACGGTGGTTCCCCCCGCCAGCACCGCACCGAACGCCTCCTTGCGGGCGCGACCCGATCCGATGCCGGACAGCCCGGCGATCGCAGCGAACCGGCGCTCGAGCTCGCCGAGCGTCCACGTCGGGTCGGTGGCCGGCAAAACGCTGCTGCGGAGCTCGCCGACCGTCGCGTATCCGATGCCGAGCTTGTGCCCGACCTCGCCCGAGAGATGCCGTGCCGCGATCACGCGCTCGGCGGTCGGCACAGCGCGCAGCAGCGCGGCGATCAGCTCGACCTTCTTCTTCTTGCCAGCGGTCCGTGCGACCTCGGCGCTCGCCTGCGCGACCTGCTCGAACAGCACGCTTGCACCGTACTGGCTCAGTGGCCGGGGCGCCACCGCCACGCGCCGTAGCGCAACCAGCTCCACAGCCGCATCAGCCGCGACGGCTCGTACAGGGACAGCTCCGAGATCGTCATCGACGCCGAAGCTTCGTCGGCCGGCTCGGCATCCGCCTCGCCAAGCGAATCGAGCCGCTCGACATCGCTCAGTGCCGACATCATCTCCTCGGCATCCGCGTAGCGCTTCGCCGGATCCTTCGACAGCGCGCGGCGGATCACGGCGTCGAGGATCGGCGAGACATCGGGAGCGATTGCACGCAGCGGACGCGGCGGCCGCGACAGCGCGTTCACCATGATCTCCTGTGGCGACTCGCCAGTGAACGGGCGGATGCCCGCGATCATCTCGTACATGATCACGCCGACCGAATAGATGTCTGCGCGGTGATCGTGCGGCTGGCCGAGCAGGCGCTCGGGTGCGATGTACGACGGTGAGCCGACGGCAACACCCTGTCCCGTCAGCGCGGGCGCATCGCGCAGGCTCGCGAGGCCGAAGTCGATCAGCACAACACGGAAGCCGCTGCCGACCGCGAACATGATGTTCTCCGGCTTGATGTCGCGATGCACGACACCGTGCGCGTGCGCATGTGCGAGCGCCGAAAGGATCGACCGAGCGACGTGCAGGGCACGCGGGATCGAGAACACGTCGGAGGCGAGCGCGGCGCCGAGCGTCGGGCCGTCGATCACCTCCATCGCGATGTACTGGGAGCCGTCGCGCTCCTGGCCATGGTCGAAGATCCGGACGCAGCCCGGGTGGTCGAGCCGGCCGATCGCGCGCGCTTCGCGAGCGAACCGCTCGGGAAAATCCGCAGCGGCTGCGCCCTTCACGGGTGCGAGAATCTTGAGCGCGACTTCCCTGCCGAGGCCCAGGTGCTCGGCGCGGTACACGTGCCCCATCCCGCCGCGTCCGAGCAGCGAGAGGATCTTGTAACGTCCGGCGTAGATTCCAGGTCCCACGCCGCTATCCATCGCAAGCGACGTGCCTCGCGCAACATCCGGACGTTACGTGTGACGGTCTCCGCGCACGCTGCGAGATCCGCATGACGTCTGCGTGATTCGCAGGCGCAGCGGGTTCGCACAAAAAAACCGCGACGCCAGGGAGGGCGCCGCGGCAGGCCGAGGTGTCTGCATGAGCAGGGGCCCCGGAACAGATGCGGGCGCTGACGCCCGCGTGCGATCAGCGCGAGGAGACCTCGAGCGACCATGCGTTGAGCGTGCCGACATCCTGCGCCGCGCCGTCGACGACCTTGAGCGTCCAGCCGCCCGCGAGCGCCTTGCCGACGAAGCCTGCGACCGGGAATGTCGTCTTGAGGTTGTCCGCCGAGCCGCCCGTCGCGTTGTGAACGACGACCGAGTCCGTGCCCTTGGTCAGCGTGACCCTGAGGTCACCGCGATACGGGTGCGTGATGTCGACCGTGAGCTTGGCGTCGGTGATCGTACCGGTGTCGCTCACGGTGATCGTGTTGGAGACGCCTGCGGGCGCGTTGTCTGGGATCGCCGCGGCCGGCGTTGCTGCATAGTTGTGAGCCGTGCCGCCACCCGAGCAGGACGGGTGCATCGCGCAGTCGGAGTCGGCGCAGTTTGCCTTGGTGTCGCCGTCCTCGTCCTTCATCGCCGCGTCGTCACAGACCTCGGCGGTCACGGGACCACCAAGCGTCGGAACCTCGGCGACGACCGCCGAGCCGTACTCCTTGACGTACTGGTACGAGAGCCAACCGTAGCCGGGGCCTGTCGGGTGATCGACGCCGAAGCTCGCCGTGCCCCACGAGTTCTTGAACAGCCAGAACCCCTTCTCCTTCTTCGGGTTGCCCTGCGCGTCGAGGACGGGCTTGCCCTCGCCGTCGCGCATCAAAACTTCCATGTCGTCATCCCATCCGATGATGTGGATCGCATGGCCCGCGCGGTGCGTCGCAGACTCCGTCTTGTCCTTCGCGTTCGGGTACGTCACGACGCCCTTGCGCCACAGATCGGCATCGACCGGAACCGTCGAGCGGCGGTGATTCCACGACTGATAGAAGAACGTCAGGCCGACGTTGACGCCGGTCTTCTTGCCGAAGATGTGCGCCTTCATCGAGTTGTTGTTGATCCAGCGCGTCGACGGCAGCTTGAACTTCGCGGCAGCAGCGACGGTCGCCGGCGGCTCGCCGTTCGTGTAGCACTTCGTCGGCTTGTTCTCGCCCTCGCCGCACTCGGGGGCGTTCGCGACAGTCCACGGCGCGGACTCGTAGCGCCAGTCGGCTTCCTTGACCGTGCCGTAGTTCACGACGGTCTCGAGGTTGTCGTCCGCGTTGGAGCCTTCCGTGTTGCGGAACGCGCCCTGGAGATTCTTCGCCGCCCACTGGAGGTACTGCTCCGAGAAGTCGGCGTCGGCGGACGCCATGCCGGCCTTGATGTAGAGGTTCTCGACCAGTGCGGTCGAGGCAAAGATCGAGCACACGCCGCGGCTGCCCTGGCTCTGCACGACCGACTGGTCGGCGACCTCGAACTTGGCGGGATAGATGGCGTCGGCCTTGTTGTCGTCGGGTAGCGAGTCGTTGTCGGGAGCGCCTGCGTTGACGTTGTCTTCCGAGACCGGGAAGTCGTCATCGTACGGGCTAGGCAGGTCGTCCTCTCCACCGGCACATGCGGCGAACAGCGGGAGGCTCATCAGGGCTACGGTCAGGAAGCGACTGCGCATGCCCCACCGAGGTGCGTGAACCATGCCTGCGGTAACTGGCTGATCTTATCGACTTTCCAGTTCACACCAGCCGGCTGGAGCAACTCTTCCCGCCACGTGCACTGGCAGATGCAGTTGCCGCTAGAAGACGAACGGGTAGCCGAACGAGCCGCCGTTCGCCGACTTCGCGAACTTCGCCTTCTGCATCGCCGCGGCGACACAGCTGCCAAGGCCGGCATCCGGCGTGGTCTTGACCGACACGCTCGACACGCTGCCGCCCGGCTCGACCTTCACCGAGACCTTGACCTGCCCCTTCGCCGCGGATTTGTCGCCGCACGCCATGACGCGCGCCTTCACCTTGTTGACGCCGTCGGAGATCATCGTGCGGTCAAGACCGTCCGGGAGATCGCCGCCCGACTTCGGAGCCGCTGCCGTGGTACCGCCGGTCTTGCCACCCTTCTTGTGCTTCGCGCAGCACGCGCCCTCGTAGTTGTTGAGCACGCACGACACTTCGTCGCAGCCACCCGACGCGGAGGCCGGCTCCCTGGGCTTCGGCTCCTCCTTCGGACCTTTGGGCTCGGCCGCAACGCGCGGCTTGTCGCCCGTACGCGGCTTGTCCGACGTCCGCGGCTTGTCGGCCGTCCGCGGCTTATCGGCCGGCGTGGTGTCGGGCTTCGCTGCGGCGTTGGTGTCGGGCTTCGCGGTGTCGGTCGTCGCCGATCCCGAGCCGGTCGCGGTGTTCGTGGGATCCGGCTTTGCCTCGGCGGCCGACCCCGAACCCGCGGCCATGGTGGGATCCGGCGTGTCGCTCGAGCCAGCCTTCGGATCGTTTCCGTCGGCGCTGCCCTTGTCGCTGCTCGCGACGGCCGAGCCGGACTCCTTGGTGGTCCTGTCGCCACCCTTGAGCAGCACGACCACCATGATGACCGCGGCAACGGCGAGGACGCCGACGCTTCCGATCAACATGTACATCATCTTGTTGTTCGTCTGGCGATTGCCCGTCGGCACGAGCACGGCCGGCTCGGAGAACCCGCCGCCGCCGAACACGGGGAGGTCATCCATCGATCCGATCGAACCGCCGCCGCCCGCGCTGACCGGCTTGGCGCCGCCACCCGAGCTCCCGAGGTAGGCGTTCGCCATCGAGCGAATGTCGATCAGACCGGAGCCCTCGCCGCCGGCCTGGCCAGTCGCGTGACCGCTCGGCACCGACGAGGTCGATGCAGACATCGGCGCGGGCTTGTCGCTCGCGAGCTGCGCGAGGTTGTTGAGGGAGAACAGCACCGAGTTCTCGTTGCGCTCGCCGCGAAGCTTTGCGTTCGCTGCGGCCTGAGCGGCGGTCTGCGAGCTCGGCTTGGTGCCGAACAGATCGCCTTCGTCGTCACTGCCACCGTGCGAGGCCGCGCCGGCCGACGCCGTGGCGAACAGATCGCCTGGGTCGCTGCGCATGGTGCCGGACTCGTCGCTGCCACCACCACCGAACATCGCGGATACGGCGGCTGCACCGCCACCACCCGACGATGCGGAGGTCGTGCTGCCCGACGCGACGTACGCGGCGAACGCATCGACCTGGGACAGCGGCAACCAGTCAGCGAAGCCCTCGCGCCAAGCATAGGTCTCGCCGTCGATCTCACCGGCAGCGAATCGCTGCTGGACCTCGGCCGCCGTCATCGGGCCGACCTGATCCTGGTTGATCACGACGTGCCACACCGACTCGTCGCCGGCCGGCGCTTCACCGCCGCCTTCGTAGCCGTAGTCGTAGACCCGCGTGTCCTTCTCCGGCGCGGGTGCGGGTGCAGCTTCCGCCGCTCCAGCACCGCCGCGAACGACGATGATGTTGCTGCACTTCTTACAGCGGATCTTGAAGACCTTGCCTTGGACCTTGTCGTCGGAGATCGAGTACTTGGCCTGGCACGCATCACATACGATCTTCATGGGTGTCCCTGTCTAAATCAGTTCGAGTGATGGACCCCCGAGCCCATCACACCTTGGTGAAAAGATCGTATCACTGGGAACCGCAGGAACGCGAATGGCCGCGCGTACTTATATAGATGTCGCGAACGGATCGATGAGTCGAATCGTCTCGACGCGGTCCGGCCCGTGGGAGACCAGGCAGAACGGGACCCCGGCCATCTTCGAGATGGCCTCGACAAAGGACCGCGCGGGCGCCGGCAAGTCGGTGACATCGCGAGCGGCCGACGGAAGCTTCGTCCAGCCAGGGAATTTCGCAAAGACCGGTTCGGCCCGGGCGATGTCCTCGGGATCGGTCGGAGGCTCGTCGAGCTCCTTGCCGTCGAGCTTGTAGGCGACGCACGCAGAGACCTCGCCGAGGTTCGCGAGCACGTCGAGCTTGGTCAGCGCGAGCGAGCCCATTCCACTGAGCCGAACGCCCATGCGCAGCGCCGGAAGATCGAGCCAGCCGCAGCGCCGCGGCCGCCCTGTCGTCGCGCCGAACTCGCCGCCCGCGATCCGCAGACGGTCACCGGCCTCTCCTTTGATCTCGGTGGGGAACGGGCCCTCGCCGACGCGCGTCGCATACGCCTTCGTGATGCCGACGACCATGTCGATCTGGGTCGGACCGATGCCCGCACTCTGGCAGGCACCCGCGGCGATCGTCGATGACGACGTTACGTACGGATACGTTCCGTGATCGAGATCGAGCAGGCACCCCTGCGCACCCTCGAACAAGACGTGCTTGCCCGCGGCGATCGTTCGCGCGACGTGCCGGCCGGCATCGCCGCTGTACGGCCGCAGCTTGTCGCCCGCGGCGAGCGCATCGTCGATCCACTTCGTGACCTCGGCCTTCGACGGCGCCGTGCCGCCGAGGTGGACGATCAGCGGCACCATCTCGTCGAGGTTCGCGTTGACGATGTCGCGCACGCGCGCCGGCTTCTCGAGATCGCGCATTCGCACGCCCTTGCGCGCGGCCTTTGCCTCGTACGCCGGCCCGATGCCACGACGCGTGGTCCCGATCGCTTTGCCCGTGGTCGCTCCGCGATCTTCGCGCAGGCCGTCGAGCAGCTTGTGGTACGGCAGGATGACGTGCGCGCCGAGCCCGATCAGGAGCTCGTTCTTCATGAGGAGGCCGCGCGACTGGCAGTCCGCGATCTCCTCGAGGAGCGTGTGCGGATCGATCACCATGCCATCGCCGAGCACGCAGCTCTTGCCGGGATGGCAGACGCCCGACGGTACGAGATGGGTGACGAGCTTCTTGCCGTCGATCACGAGCGTGTGACCGGCGTTCGCGCCGCCACCGTAGCGGACCACCGTGTCGGCCCTCTCGGTGAACAGGTCGACGACCTTGCCTTTACCTTCATCGCCCCACTGGGCGCCGACCACGATCACGACGGTCATCGATCCTCCTCGATCAACTTCACCAGAGCACGCGAGTCCGAGATGTCGAGCGGTAGTGGCCGCGGGTCAGCGACCCGCACCAGCTCGTTTCGATCGAGCCGCACGGCGGCGTCGAAGCCCGCTCCGCGCAACCAGGTCGCCGTCGGCGCGGCTGCCGCAGTCACCGCGCGAATCCCGTGGCCGCGCAGCGTGCGCGCGAACGCCGCTGCACCGGGGCCAAACACGGCGATCCCGATCGTGCTCGCGGGGCCGGCGACGCCGACCGCGCGCTGCGCCTGCGCGAGGCTCTCGAGATCGATCGCGAACCCGGTCGCCCGTGCCGCGCGTCCATAGCGGGCGATCAGCTCGTCGTAGCGTCCGCCGCGAAGCACGGCCTCGGGTGCGCCGCCCGCATAGCCGGCGAATCGGATCCCCGTGTAGTAGTCAAAGCCGCGAACGTCGCCGAGATCGATCGTCAACGCCGGCGCGGGCGGATCCGCGAGCTCCGCGAACACCGCGAGCGCCGCCGCCAGACCGTCGAGCGCACCGCGAACATCGTCGGGCCATGGCAGTGCAAGCGCACGAGCGAGCGTGGGCACTGCGGGGCCCCACAGTCCGACGAGCGCCTGCGCGAGCTCACCGATCTCGGGAGGCAGAACGCGCGACGCGATCGCGAGGCCGCGGCGATCCTTGCGTCCGAGCGCCGCCGCGAGCGTGTCACGTGCCTCGCGATCCGGTGCCGCACCGAGCACGTACCGCGCGCACGCGACGTGCCCGACGTCGAGCCGGGTCTCCGGGAGCTGCGTGGCAGTCAGCACCGCCGCGGCGACGGCGAGAACCTCGGCGTCACCTTCGGGTTCGCCCGCCTCGATCAGCTCGATACCTGCCTGCAGGATCTCGCGCTGGCCGCGATCACCGGCGAGCCGGGTGACAGCGCCCTCGTAGCACAGCCGGATCGGCCCCTCGACATCGGCGAGCCGCGTCGCGACGACACGCGCGATCTGCGGCGTGATGTCGGGCCGCAGCGCCACGATCTCGCCGGTGCCCGGCTCGACGAACCGGATCGCAGCCGTCCGCGATGCATCACCGAGCCCGCGCTCGAGGACATCGGCGCACTCGAACACCGGCGTGATGATGCGCGCGTAGCCCCACGCCTCGAACACGTCCATCACGCGGCCCGCGAGTGCTCGCCGGCGGGCAGCAGCGCGCGGGAGAAAGTCGCGGACCCCCGTGGGCAAACGGATCGGAGGTGCGGTCACGGCGAGCGCTACTCTACTCCATAGACCACCAGGTACTCGAAGTCGACGATCACGTTGTTCGCCTCGAGATAGCCCTTGCCGAACCGCGGGATCTGGATCGCGAGCGAGGTCGACGCGGAGATCCCGGTGCTCAGCTCCGTGATCGTCAGCCGCTGCTGCGTTCCGGTGACCGAGTCCGGGACGCGGGACATCCACGCTCACGGGATCGCCAGCGTGCTCGCTGACGCAACGAGCGCGAAAACCTCGGTGGACATGCCTCGGTGGGGGAGCATCCGCCGTGCCGATCGGCCAGATCCCCAGGGACCGCGGTGCTACCGTGGAGCGCTGATGAGCGATCGACTCGAGCCCACCCCGGTTCCCCCGGACCTGGTCACCGAGATCGAGGCCCTCGCCGAGACGCTGGCGGTGCGGCCGGACCACGCGGACCTCGCACGCAAGCTCGAATGGTTGCTCGATGCGCTGATCATGCGTGGCCAGCTGCCGCCGTCGTTCAAGAAGCTCGCGGCCAAGATCCGTGGCGACCGATCCACGGTCCGGCTCGCGATGTTTCGCAACAAGTACGAGGTTCCGAACGCAGACATCGATTGCGCCGCACGGATTCCGCTGTGCGGTGCCCGCTGCTGTACGTTCGATGTCACGCTGTCGGCGCAGGACGTGGCGGAGCGCAGCCTGCCGTTCGAGATCGATCGACCGTACATGCTGCCGCGCGATCCGGGCACGAAGCGCTGCGTGTGCATGGATGGCGAAGGAACGTGCACGGTCTACGAGAAGCGGCCCGGCGCTTGCCGCGCCTACACCTGCCGAGGTGATTCCCGCGTCTGGATCGACTTCGACGCACGCATCCCCGCTCCGCGTTGACCCTCCAGAGGGGGGCTGGGACACAAACCGAACCTCGCGCGTGATCGCCGCCCGCCGATGCGACTGCAAGATCCAGGCGGACGACTGCCGCGAGGACGACTGACAGGCGTCACAGCGGGCTCGGC
Organism: Myxococcales bacterium; assembly: GCA_043752985.1. Lineage (GTDB taxonomy): Bacteria > Myxococcota_A > Polyangia > Haliangiales > Haliangiaceae > JABFXX01. The sequence continues at coordinate 1,643 of JAYUYE010001052.1, read as the reverse complement.
ACACCGACGAACTGAACGTCGAGCGCCGGAAACTTCAACCGCAGCTCGTCCGCGAGGCGCATCGCGCCGAAGACCTCGGTTGCGTAGTGGCCCGCGGCAACGAGCGTGATCTGGAGCTCCTTCGCCAGATCGCCGGCGCGCTCCGCCAGCTCGCCGGTCAGAAACAGATCGCAGCCGGCCTCGGCCGCTGCTTCCATCAGGTCGGACGCCGCCCCGGTGCACAGCCCGACCTTGCGAACCATCGCTGGCCCGTGCGGGAACACGAATCGCGGAGCCTGCCCGTTGCACACGCCTCCTGCGATCCGTCCGATCGCTTCGTCGCGCGACAGCGGGGTCGGCCACGATCCGGCGAGCCCGAGCATCGTGCCGCGGACCTCACCGAAAGCTTCGCGCTTGGCGCCGAGCGCGAGCGCGTCCGCGAGGCCGACGTTGTTGCCGAGTCGCGCATGCTTGTCGAGTGGCAGGTGATACGCGGCAAGCGAGACGTCGTTGCCGAGCAGGAGCTTGAGCCGACGCGCGAGCGGGCCCGCGATCTTGGTCAGTCCCGAGCCCCAGACGAGACCGTGGTGCACGACGATCAGGTCGGCGTCCTGCTCGATCGCGCGCGAGATCAGCTCCGCGTTCGCCGAGACGCCCGTCACGACGCGCTCGATCTCGGGCGCTCCCTCGACCTGGAGGCCGTTCGGCGCGTAGTCCTTGAACCGGTCGATCTCGAGCGTGGTGTCGAGGTAGCCGATGACGTCGCGCAGGTGCACGGGCATGGCTGGATCTTCGCTCACTCTCTTCCGCAATGCCCGTGGTAAACCGCCGACATGGCACCGGTGAAGAAGCCCGAGACGGACCCCGAAGTCCGGACGATCAGCGGCATCCCGCTCAAGGCGAGCTACGGCCCTGACGACCTGACGTCGCGCGACTGGACGTACGAGAAGCAGCTCGGTGATCCGGGGCAGTACCCGTTCACCCGCGGCCCGCACGCCACGATGTATCGCGGCCGCCCGTGGACGATGCGCATGTTCGCCGGCTTCGGCACGCCCGAGGATACGAACAAGCGGTTCAAGTTCCTGCTCGACAACGGCCAGACCGGGCTGTCGACCGCGTTCGATATGCCGACCTTGATGGGCTACGACCCCGATCACGAGCGCTCGCTCGGCGAGGTGGGTCGCGAGGGCGTGTCGGTCGCGTCACTCGACGACATGATGCGGCTGTTCGGCGACATCCCGCTAGACAAGGTGTCGACGTCGATGACGATCAACGCGCCGGCCGCCGTGATGCTCGCGCTCTACGTCGCGGTCGCCGAGAAGCAGGGCGTGTCGCCCGACAAGCTGCGCGGCACGCTGCAGAACGACATGCTCAAGGAGTTCATCGCGCAAAAGGAGTGGATCTCACCGATCCGCGGCCACATGCGGATCATCCGCGACATGCTCGTGTGGTGCGCGCGGACGATGCCGCAGTGGAACACGATCTCGATCAGCGGCTATCACATCCGCGAGGCCGGAGCGACGGGCGTCCAGGAGCTCGCGTTCACGATCGCCGACGGCATTGGCTACGTGCAGCTCGGCATCGAGGCCGGCCTCGACGTCGACGAGTTCGCTCCGCGTCTCTCGTTCTTCTGGGACGTCCACAACGACTTCTTCGAGGAGATA
>JAYUYE010001051.1:0-7000 GCA_043752985.1 Myxococcales bacterium | reverse complement strand
GGCGAGAACGCCGTTCGATGGCGCGGTGGAGAGAACCGACCTTGGAGCTGCCACCGGCGAGGACGATGCGGGTGACGTTCGCGTCGGTCGTGGTTGCGAGGAAGAAGTCGAGCGAGCGCTGGAACTCGCCGGCCATGACCTCGGAGACGCCGTCCATCACGCGGATCACTTCCTGCGGCACGACGCCATCCTCGGTCTGCGAACCGCCGACCTTGTAGGCTTCCGCCTCGTCGGCAGCGATGCCGAGCTGTTTCTGGATCTCTTCGGTGAACGCGTTGCCACCGATGGTCACGTCGCGCGTGAACAGCGACACGCCGCTGCGCACGATGTTGATGTTCGAGATCGCCGCGCCGATGTTGATCAGGACAATCGTCTCGCGCGGATCGAGCGGGTAGTTCGCCTCGAAGCCGTTCTGGCTCGCGAACGCGGCGACGTCGACGACGTGCGGAATCAAGCCAGCGTCGCGCACGACCTGCACGTAGTCGGCGACGACTTCCTTCTTCGCAGCGACGAGCAAGAGCTCGGTCTGGCCGCTCGAGTTCGCCGGATTGGTGACGTGATAATCGATCTCGACGTCGTCCTTGCCGAACGGAATGTGGTGCTCCGCTTCGCTGCGAATGTTCGCCGCGAGCATCTCGGCCGACATCTGCGGTACTGCGATCTTCTTGATGATCACCGAGTGACCCGCGATCGCGATCGCGACATCTTTGGTCTTGAGCTTGAGTCGAGCCCACAGCTGCCGGATCGCATCGGCGACCGCGCCTTGGTCCATGATCGTCCCGTCGACGATCGTCTGCGGAACGAGTGGCTGCATGCCGAAGGCTTGCAGTGCCCAGCCCGTGCCTTTGCGGCGCAGCTGCACCACCTTGACACTGGAGCTGCCGATATCGAGCCCGATGCACTGTTTGGCCATGAAACCCCTGCGGCGATAATTCTAGGCCGATCCCGACGGATCTCCAAAAACACTCGGCTCTTCGATAAGTCAGCTAATCCCGTACTCCTTCATCTTGTAGAGCAGCGCGCGGTGGCTGATCTCGAGGAGCTTCGCGGCGTTCGTGCGGTTACCGGCGGTTACGACCAGCGCGCGCCCGATCAAGTCCGCCTCGAGGTCGCGCGTGGCCTTCTTGATCGAAAGCTCGTCGGTGTCGGTGGGCGGGGGCGCTGCACGCACGTTCATCACGGTTCCGAGGAACGGCAGGTCGATCACCGGCCCCTCGGAGAGGACGAGCGCGCGCTCGATGACGTTCTCGAGCTCCCGGACATTGCCCGGCCACGGCTGCTCGCCCAGCGCGCCGAGTGCGCCCGCCGACAGCTCGACCGCACCGCGGCCGTGGCGTGCGGCGTGGCGCTCGAGAAAGAACCGCGCGAGCTGCGCGATGTCACCGGTGCGCTCGCGAAGCGGCGGAATGCTCACCGGTACGACGTTGAGCCGATAGAACAGATCCTCGCGGAACCGACCCGCGGCGACATCGATAGCGAGATCGCGCAGCGTGGCCGCCACGAGGCGGACATCGATCTGGATCGCCGCGGTATCGCCGACGCGGCGGATCTCGCCCTCCTGCAACGCGCGCAACAGCTTCGCCTGCAGCGCGATCGGGAGCTCGCCGACCTCGTCGAGGAACAGCGTTCCGCCGGTCGCCTCCTCGAACAGCCCGACCTTGTCGCGGACCGCGTCGGTGAACGCGCCGCGCGTATGCCCGAACAGCTCCGACTCGAGGAGGTTCGCCGGAATCGCCGCGCAGTTGATCGCGATGAACCTGCCGTCGTGGCGTGCGGACTGATCGTGGATCGCGCGCGCGACCAGCTCCTTGCCCGTCCCGCTCTCGCCGAGAATCAGCACCGTGGTCTTGTGCGCGGCGACCTGCTTGATCACGGCGCGCAGCTGCTGCATCGCCACGCCGTCGCCGACGAGCGTCGGCGGCGCGCTGCTCGGCCGCTGCGTGCGCGGAACGGCGGCGGCCCGGCGCAGCGCGAGCATCACGCCCAGCTCGTCGAGCGGCTCGGCGAGGATGTCGTGAACGCCCGCTGCGAGCAGCGACAGCGCGAACGCGAGGTCACTGCGCGCGACGATCGCGATCACCGGCGGCGTGCGCCGGTTCGCGACGGTCTGCGCGGCGACGTACCCCGACGCGAGCACCAGGTCGCAGTCGTTCGCGTCGAGGTAGCGCTGCGCGCTGTCGGCGTCCGCCGTCGCGGCGACCTGCGTGCCCGCGCGTTCGAGCATCACGTGCAGCGCCCGCCGCGCATCGTCGTCGACGCCGACGATCAGCACCCGCTGCACCGTGGTCCCGTTCACGATGCGTAAACGCTACCACGCTCCCCTCGCCTCATTCCTGGCGGCGTAAGATGTCACCAGTCGCGCGCGGATTGCCGTGGGCGGCGATCGCGAACGCGCCGACGATCATGAACTCGACGCCCGCGGCGGTACGCTCGGACAAGATGTCGCTGAAGTCGGGGTTCATCATGGATGCCCGCAAACGCCTCCTGGCCTCGGCGAGGTCCAGCTCGAACGGTCCATGACCAAACTCTGCATGACAATCCGCTTGGCGCCGAGCCAACGAGGTTGGCAGCTCGCGTCATCCAGCACGCCGGTGGCGCGCCGTGACGGATGGCGTGCCGCTTGCTCTCGGACCGCGGCATGAGAACGAGTGCCGTGGTCGCGATGGCTCTGGTCGGCGCGTACCGACGCAGCATTCGGTGGTGTCCGTCATGGAACGGACCGGAGAATCAGGTCATGAGGTTCGAGCGCCGGGACTACCCATCGCGCGGCACCCACGTCATCGGCAACTGCGTCTCGCGATGAGAGCCGCGCTCGTTGTCATCGCTCTCGCCGCGTGCGTCGAGCCGGCGCCGCCGATCGAGCCGCAGGTCACGAGTCACGTAGCGCGGATGGAATTCTCTCCGTCTGTCCCGATGCGGGTCGACATGCTGTTCGTCGTCGACAGCTCGCCGGCGATGGCGCCACACCTCACGCATCTCGACTCGACGCTCCCGAAATTGATGGAGACCATGGCGGCCTTCCCGAGTGGCCTGCCCGACCTTCACGTCGGCGTGGTCACCGCGAACGGCGATGGGCAGATGCGCGGCCGAGGCAGTATGACCGGCGGGTTCCTCGTCGACATCCCGCGGCTCGATGGCACGCGAATCAAGAACTACACCGGCACGCTGGCCGAGGCGGTTCGCGCATACGTGGCGGTCGGTGCGGAGAGCGCCAGCCGATCGCAGCCGCTCGCGGTCATCGAGCGCGCACTGGTGTCGCCGCACAATGCCGGGTTCCGGCGCCCCGGTGCGTACCTCGCGATCGTGCTCGTCACGGCGAGCGATGACGCCAGCGATGGCGATGTCGCATCGAATGTGGCGGCGCTCAGGAGTCTGAGCCCCGATCCGTCGCAGATCCTCATCACCACGATCAGCGGGCCGCGCTCGGGCTCGAGCCCTTGTGGTGCAATCGAAGCTCCGCGCCTGCATGCGGTCGGCGACCAGTTCCCGAACCAAAAGGCGGAGGTGTCCATCTGCGACGACGATTTCGCCGCAGCCGTCGCCCTCGCAGCCTCCGGGCTCGACAACCTTCTGCACGGCTGCTGGTTGGCCACCCCGCTGGATCTCGAGCCAACGATTCCCGGCGAGCAGCGCGCATGCTCCGCGTTCATCACCGACCGCTGGGACGTCTACGACACAGGGCTGGTGATCCCCGAGTGCGGCGACCTGCCCGAGTCACTGTGCTGGCGGATCGTCGACGATCAGCTTTGCGCACGTTGGGGCTTCGCGCCGCTGACCACCCGGCTCGAGCCGCGCAACCTCGGGCTGCCTCGGGGCACCCACGGCGTCATCGAATGCGTGGTCGCTGCACCAAGTGGCCAGAATCCGTGATGTTTCGCCTGCCAACGATCGATCCTGATCGCCAACGTTGTTGGCAGCCCGGTCCGACCGTGAGAAAACCAAGCGTCGGAAACTGCTGGAGACTCAACTTGGCCGGGCAGTTGCTCTATGCTGTTCGAGCTTTTGGAGGTTCGCCTGCCCATGCGTCACATGAACACCGCTAAATTTCTCGGCCTGGCAGCCATCGGGCTGCTCGCCGGCTGTCCCGATCGCTCGATCTCCGAGGTCACTCCTCAGCAAGGTCGCGTCGAGTACAAGGACATCCCCGTCACCGTGAACCGGAACGTCGACATCCTGTTCATCATCGACGATTCGCCGTCGATGGCCGACAAGCAGGCCAACCTGTCGACGAACTTCCCGAACTTCATCAACGTCCTCAACACGATCCAGGGTGGCCTGCCCGACGTGCACATCGGCGTCGTGACGTCGGACGTCGGCACCAAGGCCACGCAGGACGCCGCCCCCGGCGCTGCGATCGGTCAGATCGGCAACGGCGGCTGCTCGGGCACCGGCGACGGTGGCAATCTTCAGACGTTCGGCGCGCCGGTCACCGGTGTCTACCTCAGCGACATCAAGCAGACCAACGGCACGCGAACCAAGAACTACACCGGCAACCTCGACGAGGTCTTCGGCATGATTGCCAAGGGCGCGGGCAACGGCGGCTGCGGCTTCGAGCAGCACCTCGAGGCGATGCGGCGCGCGCTCAACAGCAATACGCAGAACGCGGGATTCCTTCGCCCCGACGCCTACCTCGCGGTGATCTTCATCGCCGATGAGGATGACTGCTCGATGTCCAAGGCGTCGATGCTCGGACCCGAGAGCGCGGCCCTCGGCCCGCTGCAGTCGTTCCGCTGCAACCGGTTCGGTCACATCTGCGACGTCGGCGGCACGACCGCCGACCAGATGAACCAGGTCGGTTCGAAGTCGCAGTGCCACCCGAACGAGAACAGCGCGTACCTCGAGAAGGTCTCGGTCTACGTCGAGTTCCTCAAGAAGCTGAAGGCGGACCCCACGAAGATCATCGTCGCCGGCATCATGGGCGTCACCGAGCCGTACCAGGTCGAGCTCCGCGCCCCGCCGGGCGGTGGTACGGCGCAGCAGGCCGTCGCGCACTCGTGTAGCTACACCGGCGCCATGGGCCTCGAGGTCGCGGATCCCCCGACCCGCATCAAGTTCCTCCTCGACCAGTTCCCGAACCGCTCGACGTTCACCACGATCTGCCAGCAGAACCTGTCTGATGGTCTCGTGCTGATCGCCCAGCTGCTCAAGAGCGTGATCGGTGATCCGTGCATCGAGGGCAAGCTCGCCGACGTCGACCCGAACACCGCGGGCCCGCAGTACGACTGTTCGGTCTCCGACGTGTCGAACCAGGGCAAGCCGACGCAGACCGAGACCGTCATCCCGGCATGCGATGCGAACGCCACGCTCAAGCCGTGCTGGAAGATCAACGTCGACGTGGCGAACTGCCCGGCCAGCGATCACTTCACGCTCAAGATCGAGCGCGCGGAGACGCCACCGCCCGAGACCCACGTGATCGCGTACTGCGTCACCGACGCAGTCTGATTCATACGGGCTGAGCGGAGCGGGCGAGGATGCTCTCCTCGCCCGTCATGCGTTTCGGCGTCTCGGCGTTTTGGCGTCTCGGCGTTTTGGCGGTTCGGGATGTGACCGTTTCGTTGTGATAGGGTCCGCGGCTCGATGCCTGCCCCCGGCAAGCCGTGGATCACCGCCAACCAGGTCACCCTGGCGCGCCTGATTCCCATGCCGATTCTGAGCTGGCTGATCTACGAGGGCGGCAAGCAGGGCAGCCTTCGCGACAATCCCTATATGTGGGCCGCGCTGATCGCCGGCACGCTGGTCGCCTCGACCGACTGGGTCGATGGAATGCTCGCCCGCAAGTACGGACCGACCGTGCTCGGTGGCCTGCTCGATCCGATCGCGGACAAGGTGTTCATCGCGTTCGCCTATGTTCCGTTCGCCGACGACGCGGTGGGCCTCGGCCTCATCCCGTGGTGGGCCGCCGCGCTGATGTTCACGCGCGAGTTCTTCATCACCTCGCTGCGCTCGGCCTACGAGCAACGCAACCTGACGCTCAAGACCAGCTACCTCGCGAAGGTGAAGACCTGGACGCAGATGCAGGGCATCGGCGTGGTGCTCCTGTTCCCGCTCGTCTCGAACCGCGAGCTCCTGATCTGGTCGCTCGCGATCCTCACCGCCCTGCCCCTCCTCGTGATGGCGTACTTCGCGCTCGTGAAGAAGAAGTTCTGGAAGGGCGCGCTCGTGATGAGCGGCTCGGTCGCACCGATCCTCGCGGTCTACGTCTACGACGAGACCCTCGCGGTGCGCTGGATCATGCTCGCGGTCGTCGGCATCACCTGGATCAGCGGCATCGACTACATCGTGATCGGCTGGAAGCAGCTCCGCGGTCGCGGTGACTTCGCGAAGGCCGATGCGGTTCGCCTGATCGGCGGCCTCGCGATGCCGGGTCTCTTGTTCGCCGTACTGGTCAAGACGCCCGCGCCGGCGTGGCCGATCTTCGCGATCCTCGCGCTCGAGCTCGCGGTCGGCGGCCTCGACAATCTGCTCTCTCACCACCAGCGCGCAACCACAGCGCTCGCCTGGGGCAGCCGCGTGCTCGGCGTCTGCGGCCTCGTCCTCGGCGCGCTACTCGTTCCGCAGCACTCCGATCTGTTCCTCTACGCGGCGACCGCGGTCTCACTGGTCGGCGTCGCGCTCGAGTTCTGGCACGGCCGCGACTACTTCCTCGACAAGCGAATCCGCGACCGCGCACTCCGAGAAGCCGCCGTTCACCAGCCCGAGTCGCAGCTCACGTAACCGCGCCTCGTCGAGGTGTGCAAGATCGCCGCAGGAACCGGAACGGTTCCACCGTCGGCCCTCATACACCTCTCGACGCAAAGGCCGGCGTCAGCGAGTGCTGGCTGGTCGACCCGATCGGACAAACGCTCGAGGAGTACTTCCTCGTCGTGGGCCAGGACCCGCTCCCCGGTTACGACGGCCGCGTCGGGGTTGCGCGGAGCGGGCTGTTCGAGGTGGTCGTGCCGGTCGATGGCGCGTTCTCGCTCATCACCGGCTGATCGGGCGGAAACGCAGCGAGGTGCTT
>JAYUYE010001050.1:0-2794 GCA_043752985.1 Myxococcales bacterium | reverse complement strand
CTCGGCTCTGAGGTCCGTCACCTCGAGCCAGCCACACGTCCACCACGCCCGCTTGCAGCACGTGACCGACCATCTGATGGTCTCGTCTCACGTCGTGCTCGAGCTCACCGCGAAGGCTCTCGACCCGATAGAACGCAAGCACCGTCAGCGTCGCCGCAAGGAGTGCGCCGTGGATCAGCGTGTACTTGGCGACGAGCTTCATCGGTCAGCGGCGGAAACGTATCAGGGTTACCGCATCGATCATTGTCTCACCGAGCGATCGCCTGCATGACCGCCTCTCGCAAGACGTTCAAGCTCAGCGGCTTGTCGAGAAGCACGGCTCCCAGGGTTGCTGCCTGGGTTCGCGTCCAGGCATCGCCGTATGCGGTCATGAAGATCATCGGCGTGGTGTGCCCGGCTTCGCGAAGTAGTCGCGCCGCCTCCAGTCCACCGAGCGTCGGCATGCGAACGTCCGTGATGATCAGGCGCAGGGGCTCGCCGTGTTCGAAGAGGCGCCGGACCTCTGCAACCAGACGCTCGCCCGTCGCCGCCTGAACGACCCGATAGCCGACCTTCTCGAGCGCGGAAGCGAGGAGCGCTCGAAGCTGGGGATTGTCCTCCGCAAGCGCGATCAAGGGAGGCGCCTGCATCCCGGGGCTTCCGTGCAACCCCCGCGCCTCACGGATGCGGCTATTCCCGCTCCGCGCGTCAGTCACTGCCGTGTCGTTCCCGGCCACCGAGTCGAAACGACACGTTTGAAACCTCGCGAGCTCGACGCACATGGTCACGCCGGGATCCCGATGTGACGCGCATCGAGGAGCGCGAGGATCGCCGCATCGCTCAGGCGATCGAGTGCGAACGGCTTTGCGAGCAAGTACAGCCCGAGGCGGCTGACCTCGTTCACGACCTCGCCGTCTGGATAGGCAGTGATCAGGACGACCGGGATCGTCGACGCAACCTCGCGGAGCAACCGCGCGACCTCGAGGCCGGAGGTGCCGGGCATCCGCGCGTCGGTGACAAGCAGGTCGATGTCATCGTCGGAGCGAGGACTACGTGAGGCGATTGTCAGGACGTCGAGTGCCTCGTCTCCGGACCCAGCCTCCACGGTCTCGAAGCCGTCGCGGCGCAGGCGGGCAACGATCAGCTCGCGCAGCGCCTCGTCGTCTTCGACAACAAGCACCCGGGCACGCGCGCCGCGGCGGTGAGGAAGCGTTTGTTCGTCGTCGGGAAACTCGTACGGCTCTGGTTGGAACATCATCATGGGTTGCCTCGATCCGCCAGATTGCATCCGCCGCGCCACGGTTTGCGATGTGAAGTACCTGGCGTGCGCCGCGGACTACTTCGGAGCGATGCTCGCGGTCGACGCCATCGCGCACGTCCTTGCGGGCAAGAAACTCGACGCCAAGCTCGGCAACCGCATCACAACCGACCGTACGCTGGCAGATCTCGTGAGCGACCTCGCCGACATGCGCGCGTTCGAATCCGACGAACCGCTTCGTCGCTCTCGATGAAGCCCGCAGCAAAGGTCGAGTGTTGGCTCAGCGGTGGAGCGCGATGCGCGCGGCGTGGTTCTCGAAGAGAAGAAGCTCCTGTGCGTCGGACTCGTGGCCGTCGAGCGGCTACTGCGCGATAGCGACCCACCGAGCGTAGTCGCTCAGCGCGTCGTCGGCGATTCTCGCAGGTACGGGTGGCCTGGCCGTGTGGCGCAGCCGACCTACTCGAGACAAGAGGCACGGTTCTCGCAGGGCGCGCTGGTAGTGACGCCTTTGCGGAAGCGCCGGAGACGGCACTCGCGACTCGCGTGGCGCGCCTCCAGGAGGCTCCACGCCAACTGCCACCTGGCAAAGCCGGTCGATCTACAAGAGTTCATCCACGTCGTGAGGGCCATCGAGCAGTTCTGGCTGCGCTTCGTCAAGCTCCCTGGCTTTGCCTGAATCCAGGAATCTGCAAGATGCTAGCTAGCCGCGAACCGCCACCATCCACGAAGGCACCCGCTCGGACTCGGCGACGATCGCGTGCGATCTTGCCAGGCAAGACGCTCGCCGCCTTCGTCGTGGCGGTGATCGCCACTGTGGTGATTGCTGGGATGTCTCGTCAGGCAAGCCAGAGTCGCGCCGCCGGCGTACAGGCTCTGAACCACACGCACGCGGTCCAGCTCCAGCTGAGTCTCGTCCTCGCCGACCTGACGGATGCCGAGACGGGCCAGCGCGGCTTCCTGCTCACCGGGCTCGAGCCCTACCTCGAGCCCTACAACATCGCGCGGACGTCGTTACCCGGCGCGCTCGCGACGTTGCGCCGGTTGACCGTGCATCCCGACCAGCAACGGAACCTCGACACGATCGAGCCGATGGTGACCCAGAAGCTCGACGAGCTGGCCGAGACCATCGCCCTCAAGCGGGCCGGGCAAGCCGACATGGCGCTCGATCTCCTTCGCAGCGGTCGGGGCAAGGTGATCATGGACCGGTTTCGCGCCGTCATCGCGGAGATGAGCTTGGTGGAGGAGCGTGTGCTCGACGAGCGAACGGCGCAGTGGCAGGACAGCGTGACGTGGTCGACCTACGTCACCTACGGCGGCTCGGGGGTGCTGCTCTTTGTGATGATGTTGATCGCCTGGCTGGCGTCTCGCGACTTCCGCAACCGCGAGGCCGAGGCGTGGGCGCGTCGGGTGCAGATGGCGCTGAACGCACAGATGCAGGGCGACCTGGGAGTCGAGTCTGTTGGCGAAAAGATCCTCGGCGTGCTGGTGGAGAACCTGGATGCCAAGGTCGGCGCGGTGTATGTGACCGAACCGGGTGAGCGGCTGCGTCGAGTCGCG
>JAYUYE010001049.1:0-7004 GCA_043752985.1 Myxococcales bacterium | reverse complement strand
GATGCACCCGGTGGTCGCCGAGGCCAGGGCCAAGATGATCGCCACTGCTTTGTTCGTGTGCGCCATGTGCGCTCGGTGTAGCCATCAAGTGAACCACTGTCTGTGTAGGCAAGTTCGTGAACTTGTCCGGGAACTTTTGCTAGTCGTGCTCCCGAGCGCGATTCCTCGACGGGCGGAACCCTCAGCGCGTCTCGGCGACGCAAGAGCGCTTACGGTCGACCGCGGACAGTGAAGCCTGAAATGTTTCAAGTCCGCAGAAAGCGCTGACAGTAGACATCGTAGATTTCGGGCGCGTGAGTCAGCTCGTCGGCGTCTCGACTGCGCCCATTCGAAGACCGTCAATGTCCTCGAACACGATGTAGCGTCCCTCGCCAGGGAACACCGACGCTGGAACGCGGATCGTACCCCCGGCTGCCAGGACCTTGGCCGCGGTCTCCTCGAGGTTCTCGACCTCGACGTAGGTGGTGGCGAGCCCGGCGCTGCCGGCCGAGCCGTACAGCCCGACACCGCGCTTGAGGCCACAGCCCTCCGCCATCGAGAACTCGTCCTTGAACACGACATTCCAGAACGACCAGCCCATGAGCTGCGAGTAGAAGTTGAACGCGGCTGGCATGTCCGGAGTCACGACCTCGATGAACGAGATCGGATTTTTCCCCGAGCCCTGTAGAGCGGGGCGAGCGGTCACGTAGGGCTCCCAGAAGCAGAACTCCGCGCCCCACGGATCGACGAAGTTGACGAAGGCACCCTTTCCAGGAATCTCGGACTTCACCACGGTGATCCTGCCGCCGAGTGCGACTGCGCGTACGCCTTCCTGCTCACAGTCCTCGACGATCAGGTTGTTGACGACGCCGAGCGGGAACCTCGGGTCCGTGGTCTGGAGGAAGCTGACCACCGGCAGCGCACCCGTGTCGATGAGGGCGGAGTCTTCCGCTGCCTTGTAGATCTTCCAGTCGAAGACGGTCTTGTAGAACGTGACTGCACGCCCCATGTCTCGGACGCGAATCTCGGTCTGGAAAACACTGCGGCTTTCAGTCATCGAGGGCAGTGTCTTCGCGCGCTCGCTCGGTTGCAAGCCGAGCGCGGCTTCGCGCGTGGTACGCTGCGCGAGCTCGTGGCGAGACTTCCGCCGGTCGGCGTCATCCCCGCGGCTGGGCTTGGAACCCGGCTCGCACCGAAGGGATATCCCAAGGAGCTGTTGCCGATCGTGGTGCGCACCGACGACGGCGCCGTACCACAACCCGTGGTGCTCTCGTCGCTCGAGCAGATGCAGCGTGCAGGTGTGACCGAGTGCGCGGTCGTGATCGCCGAGTGGAAGCTCGAGATCGTGCGCGTGCTCGGGGAGCAAGCGGCGGGTGTGGCGCTCGCGTACGTGGTGCGCAGCGTGCCGCGCGGACTCGCGGATGCGCTCGTGGCGCCACTGCCGTGGATCCGCGGTCGCGATGTCTGCCTCGCGCTACCCGACACGTTGATCACGCCGGACGACGCGCTCGCGCAGGTCGTGGCCGAGCTTGGAACATCAGGCGCGGATCTCGTGCTCGGCGTGTTCCCGACCGACCACCCGGAGCACCTCGGGCCGGTGCGGATCGCGGACGATGGCCGCGTCCTCGAGGTGCTCGACAAGCCCGCGCACACCGACGTGCGCACCACGTGGGGAATCGCAGCGTGGTCGCCAAGGTTCACCGAGCTCCTCGACGAGGCGGTGCGCGGCGAACCCACGATTCCACTCGGCGCGGTGTTCGCGCGTGCGGTGACGGCCGGCCTCGGAGTGCGCGCCGTGTGGTTCTCCGCGGGACGATTCCTCGATGTCGGGACACCGGCCGGGCTCGCAGCAGCGCTGATCGATCGCGTGTCATGATGAGCCGCGCATGACAGACCTCGCGCTTGTTTTGATCGATCCGGCGAAGCGCAGTGTCGTCACGTTCACGCTGAAGGGCGATCCGTGGCCGACCATTGCGGCCTGGGCGCAGAACCATCGTTACCTGCCGCGCGAGCCGCAGACCGGCTCGACCAAGCTGTTCCAGAAGGGCAGCGGTCTGTTCACCGCACCGATGCGCGCGCAGTTCACGCAGCGCGGTAGCGAGATCGAGCTGCAGGCGTGGGTGCACGTACCGCTCCTGACGCGGCTGATGGCGCTGTTCCTCCTCCCCCAGGAGATGAGCGTGCGCTCCGGTGGGTTCCGCGCGATGGTGCCGCGTGCGATCGCACGCAAGGCGGTCAACGAGCTACTGGTCCAAGTCGGCGCCGTGCCGATTCCGTAGCTAACCGGCGACCTGGCCGAGCGCGGTGACGGCGTAGCGCTGCGTCAGTGAGTCCCACGCGAGGACGTCGGGACCGTCGGAGAGATCGAGATCGCGGATCGATTGCTTGATCGGGCGGAAGCCGTCGGTCATCGGCAGCGCATCGACGATGCGCACGCGGCGCGGGCGCGCATACTCAGGCAGCGTGGCGACCGCTGCCGACAGGGCCGCGATGTCGAGCGGCAGACCCGGCTGGAGCTGGACGGCGGCGAACGGGACTTCGATGCCCGGCGTCTCGGTGTCGGTCCGACCCGCGGCGATGCACAGCGCGACGCTCGCGGTCTCGTAGATCGCATCCTCGATCTTCGTCGATGCCACCGCACCGAGCCGGGTGTGAATCATCTGACCACCGCGATCGACAAACCAGTAGTCACCTTCGGTGTCGACCTCGAAGAAGTCCCCCGTGACGAACCACAGGTCACCGGGCTCGAACGCGTCGCGCAGCAGCCGCTTCGGATCGATGTGCGCGACGTCGGCGCCCGCGCGCGACGACAGCCGAGCGACCAGCATGCCGGGCTCGTCGAGCCGCGCGCGGATCAGGCGACCGGAGCCATCCCGCTCGAAGTCTTCGTCGGGGAAGGACCATGCGGCGACCGCGACCTCCGGACTGCCAGGCAGTGGCCGACCGACCGAGCCGACCTTCTTGCCGCGCGCGTTCGCGAGCACCGTGTTCGCCTCGGTCGAGGCATACAGCTCGAGCACGCCGACCGGGCCGAACCGCGTGACGAGCTGGCGCCAGACGTCGCGCCGCATGCCACTGCCTGCGAACAGCCGCACCGGGTTGTTGTTCTCGCCGACGACCGGCGGTGCGTCGACCAGGCGGCGGCACATCTCGCCCGCGTAGTAGACGACGCTGACCCCATAGCGCCGGACCTCGTCCCAGAACGTGGCCGCATCGAACTTGCTCGCGAGCGCGAGGCGCGCACCGCCGGTCAGCGCGCTGCCCGCGGCGACGAGCGTCCCCGACGGATGGTGCAGCGGCAGACAGCAGTAGACGGTGTCGCGGGTGGTCAGCGTCGCGGCGGCCGCCGCACCGAGCGCGGAGAACGCCCAGCGCCGGTTGGTGATCCGCGTTGCGCGCGGCGGCTCGTGCTTGCCCGACGACACGAACACCATCGCGAGGTCGCGCGCGCGACCCGGGTCGGCCTTGTACCAGCTCGGAATCGTCACGGTCTCCGGATCGATCGACTCCATGTCGAGCACGCCGGCCGGCACCGTGCGCGACTCACCAGGCTGCCACGGCACCTCGCCCACGCCGCCGAGGACGAGCACCTTGCCGGTGACCGCACGACGGGCGAGGGCGGCGCTCCCCGGATCGACGATCAGCACATCAGCTTCGCCGAGCTCGAGCGCGCGCGGCAAGACGGTCTCGGGCGTCTCGGGCGAGAGCAGCACCGCGACCGCACCGAGCCGGTTGATCGCGCAGACCACCGAAAGGTGACTCGGCCGCGACGTCATCATGACGCCGACCTTCTGGCCCGGCTTGATCCCCGAGGCGATCAGGCCGCGCACCACGGCGTCGACGCGGCGGTTCGCCTCGGCATAGGTGAACGCGCGCCCGCGGAACAGGAAGAACGTGCGATCGCCGATCTTGGTGGCCTGCTCGGACAGCGAGCGACCGAACGAGACCAGCGAATCGTCTTGTAGGTTTCGCAGCTTGTGCAGGCGGGGCACCTGCCAGCGCGCGTTGTCGAGGTAGTTGCCGAGATCCTCGGTCAGCTCGGCGAAGCGCTCGACCGCTGCCTTCGCGGTCTTCGCGACGAGGTCGCGTGCGATCTCGAATGTGTCGTCCTCGTGATCGTCGTCGTCGTCGTCGTCGTCGTCGTCGTCGTGGGGATCCGGGGCCACGGCGAACGGATCGGGGACGGCGTTGGCGCGAACATCAAACGCATGCTGCGGGGGGCCACCGTCGCCCTCGCGCCAGCGCATCCACTCGACGACGCTCGGCCACGTCACTGTCAGCGCGGTGGTACCGACCACGAGCCCGAAGTGGCCGGCCTTGAGAGGCACCTCGTACATCACGTCGACCTTCGGCGACGCGCGCCGGATCCCGCGGACCGCGGCGGGGCGGCCCATCTCGTCACGGCTGCCGACGAAGTAGAGGATCGGACACGTCAGGTCTGCGAGCGTCACGGTGTGACCGTCGATCACGAAGCCGCCCGCCTGCATGCGATTGCCGACGATCATCTCGTCGACGAACTTGCGGAACGCCGGCCCGGGCCACGCCACGAAGCCCTGACCACCGAGGAACAGCCGCTTTGCCTCGCGCTTCTCGAGCGCCTCGCGATCGTGGAGGTTCTTGACGAAGTCGATCAGCTGCGTCACCTCCTTGCGAGCGGACAGCAGCTTGAAACCGGTCGACGTGAAGAACCCGGGCAGCCCCTCGATCCGGGCGAGCGGCCACGCCAAGGCGGCGCGCAGTCCGGTGACGATCCGCTCGGTGACGTCCTCGGCGAGCTTGACGGTGCGATGCAGATCGACCGGGCTGCCCATCGTGATCACCGACGCCAGCCCCGCGGACTTGCGGAATGCGGCGGCCTGGTAACAGAACATGCCGCCCTGCGAGTAGCCGGCGAGATGAACGTCGTGGCCGGTCGCAGCGCGCACGCGATCGATCGCCTCGGACACCGCGCGCACGTGATCGTCGAGCGTGCGGCTCATGCCGCCTTCCTCGCGCTCCGGTGCACCGAAGTCGACGAGCCAGACATCGACACCCCATCGCGAGAGTGCAGCGCACGCGCTGACGTCCGGCGAGATGTCGTAGACCTCCGACGCGACCATCAGCGGGGGGATCAGCAGCAGCGGCGCAGCGATCGGCTTGGTGCCAGGCGTCGGCGTCTTCGCGTAGCGCCGGAGCCGATAGATCTTCTCCTCGTGGACGTTCTCGAACGGCGCGCCGTAGGGAGCGGTCAGGCGACCGGCGCGCGCCAGCTCGAGCGCGTTCTCCCACATGAGGCCGACCCGGCGCAGCCGCTTCGTCCACCACACCTGACGGCGACGGCGAGCCGTCGGATTCCCACGACGCGATTCCATCGCGACGGAGTGTATCAGCCGGGTTCGCCAGCGAGCCGATAGCCGACGCCGCGCTTGCTCTCGATCAGATCGTCGGCGTGAACGCTGGCGAGCTTGCGACGGACGCGGTGCACGAGCTCGCGGACATTCTCGCTATCGGCCTGGACCGAGCGGAACGACAGCGCATCGGCGATCTCGTGCCACGCGACGTACGCGAGCTCGGGATCGGTGACGGTGCGGCGGCGCTCGACGAGCAGCTGCAGCAGGCCGAACTCCATCGCGGCGAGCTCGATCGACGACTCGCCGATCCGCAGCACGCCGCCATCGACGCGCTGCCGGAGATCGAGCAGGTGACCGCGCGGCGTGGTGACCTTCGCGCTGAACACGAGCTCGTCGCGGCGGGTTGGCGCCGTGCGACCGGAGCCCCGCGGCGGATCGATCTTCGGGAGCGCCTCGGGCCAGAAGTAGAACTTGACGTCGCCGAGGCGAATCGTGTTTCCACTCGTCAGCTGGAGCTCGGTGATGCGAGTGCCCTCGACCTCGGTGCCGTTGCGGCTCGAGTTGTCGGCAATGTGCCAGTGGTTGTCGGCGCTCTTCATTGTTGCGTGCTCGCTCGAGACGGACGCGTGGAGAACGGCGACATCGACGCGCGGATCGCGGCCGATCTTGGTGCCGTCGGCGATCCCGTGAGCAACACCCCACGCATCGACTAGCGTCGCGACCGGCGACTGGACGCGCGAGAAGATCTGCTCACTGGTGATGCCCGGCGAGGCAATCGCGACTCCGTGAGACGTACACAGGACGCCGATCGAACGGGGCGAAGAGCAAAGAAGGCACGACACCATGCCCACTTACGATCACCCAGCGGGCGGATCCGCGCAAGTGGCACGTGCCACCGTGGTCGAACTTCGGAACCAGGCCCCTGCCCGGGATCCGCCGACCCCGTCCTGCTCCCGATGCTGGGCGGCTGCTCCCTGGTCTACAACGAGAGCAATATCCCGACCCCGGCCCCGGACGCCTTCGAGCCGGAAGCCGAGGTGATCACGTTCGCCGGTGCGGCCTGGGGATGTTCGAGCCACAGCTTGCAGCGGGTATGAACCTGCTCTGCCTCCTGGTCATGGGCGGCACCCCGACGTCGGAGACGCGCAACTGCATCCAGATCGCGCAGCTCTACAATCCGCCGCCGCTGTAGCGACTACTTCTTGGCGAGATCGCCCGACAGCTTGTCGAGGATGTCGGTCGCTTCGCGCAGCTTCGCCGGATCCGTCATTGCCGTCTGGATCTGGATCCGCCGGTAGCGGTTCCACAGATCGTTTTGCCCTGGTCCGAGCGCTCTGATCTGCTCGCCGACCTTCTTCCAGTGCGCGAAGATCCTGGCGCCGGGTGTGATGACGGCGGTGTCCGGCGTGACGGTGGAGGCCGCGGGCGGCACGACCTTCGTGTCCGGCTTGATCCCGACGCGCTTGCTCGTCTTCACGTCGGGCTTCGCGCCCGGCTGCACCGGACGCTTGATGACCTTGTCCGGTACGGGCTTGGCCGGCGTGACGGTCGCCGGCTTGTCCGGCGTCACCGTGTCCGGCGCCACGGCCACGACCGGGACCTTGTCGAAGACGTTGTCCGGCGCGATCGGCGCGATCGGCGTGACCGTCGGCTTGTCCGGCTCGCTCGGCTGCATGACGAGCTTGGTGTCGTCGG
>JAYUYE010001048.1:0-7004 GCA_043752985.1 Myxococcales bacterium | reverse complement strand
CGTGGAGCTCTGCCGCGAGCGTGTTGTGATAGGCGTGCCACCACGGGAGCAACCACTCGGGACCGCGAAACAAGGCGCCCGCACCCTGGCCGGCGAGTGCGCGCCACTCCGCTTCGATGCCGCGCAGTGCGGCCAGATCGCGCACTACAGTCACGTCGATCGCCATGCGCAACGCGACGGTACCATGCCGAACGAGCGCGCGCGCGTTGCCATCGGCAACGCTGGTTGTTGCCGATGTCGCCGCGACGTCGCCTGAACGTGGATCCACGCCGGGGGTATTGCATGGGGGATGCCCGAATGGACGACCCGGTGAGGCTAACCTCGCCCGCCGTGAAGGGGAGTCGTGTATGCTCTACCCATATGAAGACTCTCCTGGGTGTTGTGTGCGTGATGGCGATGGCGGCCTGCAGTGACAGCGAGAGCTCGTCGGACGCGTTCATCGGAACCTGGACCTACAACGCGGGGTCGATCAACAACACCGACTGCCCGGACACCCAGAACGACTCCAATACTCCTCAGATCGGGTCGTTCCAGCTCGCCGAGGGCACGTCGTCCGACATCATCGCGGTG
The DNA here is from genome assembly GCA_043752985.1 of Myxococcales bacterium. Classification (GTDB taxonomy): domain Bacteria; phylum Myxococcota_A; class Polyangia; order Haliangiales; family Haliangiaceae; genus JABFXX01. The sequence continues at coordinate 6,434 of JAYUYE010001048.1, read as the reverse complement.
CCCGATGCCGACGACAAGTGCCCGGCCGTTCGCTACGACGTCAACGGCAACATGGCGGTGATCCAGCCCGGCCAGACCTGCGCGTACACCACCACCACCACCAGCGGCGGCACGGTGATGCTGATGGGCGCGTACACGACCAGCACGTTCACGCTGAGCGCTGACAAGAAGTCGGCGACTGGAGCCGGCACGGGCTCGGTCACCGTGACCGGCTCCGGCGGCACGATCACGTGCAGCCTCTCGCAGACTCTCAGCGTCACCAAAGTCGGCAATTAGTCACCCGGCCAGCGTGGCCCACGTCACGTCCGCGAGCACCGACCACGGCTGTGCCGCGGTCTCGAGGTCCACGCTGCTATCGAAGTAGGTCTTGCTCTCGATGGTGACGATCGCGGCGTACGGCAGCGCGGCGTTCGCGCGTGGCGGCCGAGGTCACGGGGCGCGCCGAAGCACGCTGGCGAAGAAGCCGTCGGTGCCGTGGTGGAGCGGCGTGACGGTAAACGTCGCACCGCTTCCCAGGGCCGCGGCGCGCTCCCCGAGAACGTCGCTCAGCGGCACCGGCGTCAGGTCGGGGCGGCTTGCACGAAACGTCTCGACGACGTCTTGGTTCTCGACCCGGAGCAGCGTGCACGTCGCATAGACGATGCGGCCGCCGGGCGCGCACAGTCCGTAGGCGCCGTCGAGGATCGCGAGCTGCCGGGCCGCGAATCCGGCGAGATCCGCCTCGCGCATCCGCCAGCGCGCCTCGGGATTGCGGCGCAACGCGCCGATGCCGGAGCACGGTGCATCGACGAAGACGACGTCGGCCTTGCCGCGCAGCGCATCGAGCGACGGCGGCCACGCGCCGGCCTCGAGCTGCACCGGCTGCGCGGTCGTGACCTGCGCGCGGCGAGCGCGGCGGCGCAGCTCCTCGAGCTTGTGCTTGTCGACGTCGGTCGAGATGATCCGTCCGCGGTGGCCGAGGCGCCCGGCGATCGCGAGCGTCTTGCCACCCGCGCCAGCGCACAGATCGATCACGATCGGCTTCGCGGCGGTGAGCCCACCGATCGCGAGATCGGCGAGCAGCTGGCTACCTTCGTCCTGCGCCTCCATCGCGCCGCGCTTGAACGCATCGAGCGCGAACATGTTCGTGCGGGTCTCGAGGTGGAGCGCGGTGTCCGCCCACCTGCCAGGCGAGGTCTCGAGGCCGTGCTTGCGGAGCTCGACGGCCAGCTCGTCGCGGCTACCGACGAGGAGATTCGCGCGAACGGTCATCGGCGCGCGCTCGTTGAGCGAGTGCGCAAGTGCCTCTGCCTGGTCTCCCCAGTCCGCGACGAATCGCGCGGCCAGCCAGTCCGGCATCGATGCGGCGAGCGCGATCCGCTCGACCGGCTTGCGCTCGGCGGCGATCACCTCGTCGATGGTCGCGACCGCGTTCCAGTCGATGTCACGCTCGAGCTGTGCCGCGCGCGCCGGCTCGATCAGCTTCTCGAGGACGAGCAGCGCGAGCAGGCGCTCGAGATCGCGCGGTGCCTTCGTCGTCTTCCGGCCGCGAACCAGCGCCGCATCGACGCGCCGCAGGTGACGTACCAGACCGTACAGCGTCTCGCCGACGAACCGCCGCTCGTGGGCGCCGACCCAGGTCTCCTTGCGAAACGTCGACGACAACCGGTCGGTGACGAAGCCCCAGTCCATGCGCGTGCGCTGCCACAGCTCGAGGACGAGCGCGCGCAGCCGACCGCCATCGACGACGTGCGATGCCAGCTTCTTGTCGGCGAGCCGATCAGGGTCCGGGCGGCTCACGTGAGCGAACGGTAATCTTCGAGGATCAGGAACAGCGGCACGAGACCGTGTGCGCCGAGCTGGCGAACGGCAGACAGCCCGTCTGCGATTCGATCGATTTTCTCGCGATTCCTGTCGACGAAGTCGGGGCCTGCAGCGATCCGGCTGATCGCCAGCTGGCGCACGCTCGATGCCTCGCGCTCGATCGATGCAAAGAACCGGCGCTCCCACGGATTCGCGGGCACCTGCGTCGCGAGGATCTCGTCGAACGTGTCGACGTGGAGCTCGCGGCCGACCCGGTGAAGAGCCGGCGCCGCGCTGTCGATCGTCGTCTTGGTGTTCTGCACCGTCGCGAGCAGCGCGAACGCTTCGCGCAGCATCGGGCCGCGCGCCAGTGTGGTCGCGACGTCGGGGGCGAATCCGCGCATCAGGAGGTCCTGCGCGCGTGCCTCGTACGTCAGCTTGTGCGCGGGCTCGAGCGCCGCGACGAGTGCCTCGGCCGCTGCCTCGAACCTGGGCTTGGCCTTGGCGACGTCGTCGGCTGCCAGCTTCCAGCTGGTCTCGTTCCAGATCCACCAGCGCAACAAGCTGCGATGGACTTCCTCGAACGCGAGCAGCGCCGCATATTGATCCGCCGCGGCGACCTTGTAGTCAGCGGCGTGGATCGCGGCGCGGACCGCACGGCCACCGAGCAGCTCGTCGATCATGAAGTAGCGGACGACAAGCTCGTCGAGCGGCGCGCTGGTCTCCTTGCACAGCTGGATCAAGAGCGAGCAGCCGGCCTGGTTGACCATCGCGTTGGTGACGACCGTCGCGATGATCTCGCGCCGCAGGTGGTGCTTTGCGACCTGCTCCTTGTACTTCTGCGCCGCCTTGTCGGGGAAGTACGACACGAGGAACGGCTGGAACAGCGGCAGGTCCGGGATCCGCGACGCGAGCACGCGTTCGTAAAGATCCATCTTCGTGTGCGCGACGAGCACCGCGAGCAGGTTGCGCGGCAGCCCCTTGCCACTCGCGAGCCACGACCGCATCTCCTCGTCGGGAGGAATACGCTCGGCCGCGCGATCGAGTCCGTGCTTGTCGAGGTACGACAGGAGGTCGAGGAACACCTCGCCGTGCTTCTTGCTGCGCGTGGCCTCCATCGAGAGCAGCGCGCTCTGCAGGTAATTGTCGAGCACGCAGGCTGCCCCGACATCGGGCTCGAGCTCGCGAAGGAACGTATCGCGCGTCTCTCGCGTCATCGCGCCCGAGGTCATCAGCGGGGACAGCAGGATCTTGAGGTTGACCTCGTGATCGCTGCAATCGACGCCCGCGGAGTTGTCGATCGCGTCGGTGTTGCCGCGGCCGCCGTGCAGGAGGTACTCGGTGCGCGCGCGCTGCGTGATCGCGAGGTTGGCGCCTTCGCCGATCACCTTCGCCTTGAGGTCGCTCGCATTGATCCGGACGTTGTCGTTGACCTTGTCGCCGACCTCGCCGTGGCTCTCCGTCGACGCCTTGACATAGGTTCCGATGCCGCCGAACCACATGAGATCGACGTCGAGCGCGAGGATCGCGCGCACGATGTCGGGACCCGTGACGATCTTCGCGGCCAGGCCCAGCAACGCCTTTGCCTCGGGGGATAGCTTGATCTCCTTGGCGGCGCGCTCGTAGACGCCGCCGCCCTTGCTGATGAGCTTGGCGTTGTAGTCGCTCCATTGCGTGCCGGGCGTGGTGAACAGCCGCTTGCGCTCGGCGTACGACAAGGCCGGGTCGGGCGTCGGATCGATGAACACGTGCTTGTGATTGAACGCGGCAACCAGCTTGAGCTGCTCGTTGAGCAGCATGCCGTTGCCGAACACATCGCCGGCCATGTCGCCCACGCCCGCGACGCGGATCGACGTCTTGCGGATGTCGATGCCCATCTCGCGAAAGTGGCGCTCGACGTTCGTCCAGCCGCCACGCGACGTGATGCCCATCTCCTTGTGGTCGTAGCCGGCGGAGCCGCCGGATGCGAAGGCGTCGTCGAGCCAGAAATTATAGCGCTGCGAGATGCCGTTCGCGGTGTCCGACAGGTGCGCGGTGCCCTTGTCGGCGGCGACGACGAGGTACGGATCGTCGGTGTCGTAGCGCACGACGCCGGGCGGCGGGACGATCTTGGTGCCGACGTAGTTGTCGGTGATGTCGAGCAGGCCGGCGATGAACACCTCGTACTGCGCGCGGGCTTCCTCGCGGCTCGGCGCCACCTTGCGCGTGACGAAGCCGCCCTTCGCACCTTGCGGCACGATGATCACGTTCTTGAGCGCCTGCGTGCGCTGGAGACCGAGCACCTCGGTGCGGAAGTCATCGGCGCGATCCGAGTGGCGGAGTCCGCCACGCGCGACCTTGCCGCCGCGGAGGTGGATGCCCTCGACGCCCGGTGCGTGGACGTAGATCTCGTAGAGCGGGCAGGGCCGCGGCATGTGCTCGACCTGCGCGGACTCGATCTTGATCGAGATCGTCTCGCCGCGACCGGGCCGGTAGAAGTTCGTGCGACGGGTCGCCTCCATGAGGTCGAAGAAGTAGCGGAGGATGAGATCCTCCTGGATCACCGTCACGCGCTGCAGCAGCTCCTCGTACTTGTACGCGAGCGTCGGCAACAGCTTCTCGGCGCGAACCTCGGCGGTCTCCTTGCGATCGGTCGCGAACTTGGTCTCGAAGTACTCGACGAGGAGCGACGCGCACACCGGGTGCTTCAGCAGCGCGTCGTCGACGGTCTGCATGCCGAAGCCCTGGAACACCTGCACGAAATAGTTGCGGTAGGTGACCAGGAGATCGATCTGTTTCCAGTCGAGGCTGGCGAGGTAGCCAAGGCCGAGGAGCCGATCGTCGAGCAGCTGGCCGACGAGCACGCGCTGCGCGATCGTGCCGAGGCGGTCGAGTGACTCCTCGTCTTCGATCTTCTTGCCGTCGGTGCCGCTGATCTCGAAGCCGGTGATGTAGACATCGGGTCCGCTGCCGGGCTCGAGGCGCTCTGCAAGGCGGCTGGTGGTCCGCAGCGCCATCCGGTGCAACGACGGAACGACGTCGTTGAGGAGCAGCTCCTTGCGCGACACGATCCGGAGCTCGGTGTGTTTGTCCGCGGCGTCGCCGACGACGACGACGAGCGCGACCCGCAGGCCTTCGCTCTCGTCGAGCTTCTCGATCAGATCGATATCGCGTAGCGCGACCTCGGGGGATAGCGTGCCCTTGTACGACTCGGGGAACCGCGACGCGTAGCGCGACCAGATCTCCTGCGCCGACGACGTGGTCGCGAGATAGATCGCAGCCTTGCTCTGCTGGTTCTGGGCGGCGGCACCGCGGTAGCGCTTGAACACGAGCGCGCGCAGATGATCCTCCCAGCTCTCGAGCAAGTGCTCGAGCTCTTCGGTCAGCCTCTCGAGATCCGCCTCGGTGACGTTCGGGCGGTACTTGCCGACGGTGAAGTGGAGGCGGATCGGTGACTCGTCGTCGGTCTCCTGGCGGTACTCGCGGAGCGCGGGCACCTGGAGGAACTTGCGGACCTCCTGGGAGATTTCCTCGCGCAGCGCCTCGGAGAACCGCATGCGCGGAACGATGCAGACGACGGTGATTCGCCTCCCGCCGGGCCGCCGCAGCACCATCGCGCGAGCCTGATCCTTGGACTCGGCGAGCCGGAACTGTTCGGCGACGGCGCGGATCTCGTCGGCGTTCCAGTAGAACAAGTCTTCGACGGGCATCGAGTCAAGGATCGCGACACTCTTCGCGTACGCGTAGCTCCCCGGCTGATCCTCGAACGTACGCATCACGTCCTTGATCCGCTTGCCGACGACCGGGACGCGGCGATTCGCGTGCTTGAGCGCCTTCGTCGACAGCTGACCGATGAACACGTGCTCACCGATCGCCTTGCCGTCGGGGCCGAGCTCCGACACGCCGAAGTAGCGGACCTGCGCGACCGAGCGCACGACCGTGACGAAGTCGGTCCGGTAGAACGAATAGACCTCGTCGCGCGTGTGACGCGTCGCCACGATCTCGCCGATGACCTCTTCGAGGATCTTGCGCTCGGGGGCCGCAAACAGGCCGAGACCGCGCTCGACGTGACCCTTGGTCTTGCCGTTGCCGTTGCTCGCGCCGGTGCCGGAGTAAGGGAACCACGCGTAGCCGAGCAGGATGAAGTTGTCGTCCTTGAGCCAGTCGATCAGCGAGACCGCTTCGCTGGCCTCGACCTCGCGGGCCGTGGCGTTCTCGACCTTGGTCAAGTCGTGGAACACCGGCATGGTCTGCGACTCGCGCGGGCTCGGTGTCGCCGGATCGCGGCCCGACAGCTTGCACAGCGTGGTCCGGGTCTCCTCGAACCGCTGCATCATCGCCGCGCGGTCCTTGTTGACCTGCAGCGTCAGCTCGAGACGGTGCTCGAGATCTTTGGCGAGTGCGGCGCGCTTGTCGATGGGGATCTGCGAGACCTGGAGGTACACCTGCGAGTAGCGGGTGCCGCGCGACGAGTCGATGCCGGTGATCTGACCGTGGTCGTGCACCACGCCATGGATCGGGTGCAGCACGAACTGCAGCTGCAGTCCGGCCTGGCGGAGGAACGACTTGATCGTCCGGATGATGAACGCGCAATCGGGGAGCCGCGTCTCGATCACGGTCGACGGCGTCTCGTCGGGGAGCAGCGTTGTCTCGGAGTCGTGGATCACGACCTT
>JAYUYE010001047.1:0-2797 GCA_043752985.1 Myxococcales bacterium | reverse complement strand
TGCCACGCAGCGCCGGACCACCAGCGGCGGTCGCGACGACGGCGTCGGGCTCGCACCCCGCATCCCAGCCACCGAGCGCGATCGCGGTCGCCAGCGGCGCCGGCTGGGGCAGGCGCACGAACGATTGATCCTCGAGCCGGCCATCGCGATCGACATAGAGGCGAAGCGGCGCGTTGCGAACGCTGACCGCGAGATCGGGATCGAAATCGCCGTCGGCATCGGCGAGTACGAGCCGCGCGACGTCGAGCGGCACCGGTGCGATCGCGGCATCCGCGGGGCTGAACATTCCGCTGCCGCCGACCCACGCGCGCAGCGGGCCCGGTGCTTGACCGACGACGAGATCTGCGTTGCCGTCGCCATCGAGATCGCCGAGGGCAAGCGCGCTGACTGCAGTCACGCGGCCGGGCATCACGATCGCGCCGTCCTTGCGGGTGAAGTTGCCGCCCCCGTCGTTGAGCCACAGCACGATCTGCGCGCCGCCGCCGACCACGAGATCGAGGTCGCCATCGTGCTCGACGTCCGCGGCAGCGACGGCAGAGATCGGCGGACCGCCGAGCGGGCCGAGGTCGGTGAAGGTCACCCCATCGCGCCGCCACAGCACGGGAGCCGCGCCGGTGGTGGCGAGCACGATGTCGTCGTCGCAGTCACCGTCGAGATCGACGGCGAGGATCGCGGTGACCGTGCCGGCGCCCGGCGCCGGGGCCGGCGTCGCGACGAGCGAGCCACTCCGCGCATCGAGGACATCGACCGTCGCTCCGGCAGCGACGATCAGCGCGCCGCCCGCTCCCTGCGATGCGGCGAGCTGAGCGCCCGGTGGGCCCGCCTCGTCGCCGACCTCGGCGGGTGCACCGCCCGGCCCGGTGACGCACCTGTCGAGGTTGAGCGCGATGTCGCGCGAGAAATCGACCGCCACTCCTGCGCCCGCGGCGGGAACGCCGCCGCGATCGCCGCGGACCCAGGCCCAGGCTGCGTCTGCGCCACCGGACTCGAGACGCAGCGTCTGCGGTAGGCTACCGAGCTTGCCCTCGAGGCGGTACGCGCGGCCGAAGTGCCCGCCCGACAGCGATGCGTCCGCGACCCCGACGCAGATCGCATCGATCGCAGTCGGCACCGGACGATCGCCGGCGATCTGCAGCGTGACCGAGTCGCTACAGCCGGAGACGGCGATCAGCGCGGAGGCGGCGACGACCAGCGAATACACCGAGCAGGAGCATTGCACACGCCGCACCGGTGGAACCAGAGCCGCCGGCGCTGCAGCCGGTGTCATCACCGGCCTGCGGCATCACCTGCACCATGAGGTGGAGCTCGGGGCCGAACCAGGCGACGCCCTCCTGCACGAGCTGAAACGCCTCGTCGTAGACGATCGGCTCGCGAACCGACGGCGCGACGATCTCGAACGTGAACGTGCCAACCGCACCGGGCTCGACGCGGCCATCGGCACCGGTCGCGCGGTTCGGGGCGACCCAGTCACCGTCGACGAACAGCGCCGAGTCGCGATCCTGTGGAGCGGCGGTGCCGACGCGCGTGAGATCGAGATCCCAGGCGGTGTTGCCGTTGTTGGTCACGGTGATCGAGACGGTCGCCTTGTCGCCCGAGAGCATCGTGGCAGGCGCATCGATCGTGACGTCGCTCGCGTTGAACATCGGCGCGCCGCCGGTGTTCACGAGATCCATGTACGTGTCCCAGTTCCAGCCCGAGCCCGGATCGGTGTGGGTCGAGCAATCCGGCGCATCGCCGTGACCGAGGATGAACGCGTGCGTCTTCGCGATCCCGTACTTGTCCGCGAGGTAGGCAGTCAGCTTCGCCGATGCCGCGTACATCGCGTCCGTGTACCAGACCTCGGGATCGTCGACGAAACCCTCGTGCTCGATGCCGACGGTGTTCGTGTTGAAACACTTGTCATGCCAGGCGACGTCCTTCTCCTTGACCATCTGGGTGATGTCGCCGTTCGACGACTTCACGACGTAATGGGCGGAGACGCCGGCGTCCGGATCCTTGAACCAGTTGATGCAGCTGCCGTAGCTGCCCTGCACCGTGTGGATCACGATGTGCGAGATCGACGACAGGCCGCGGTTGGCGACGCCGAAGTTGCCGCTGTACGCGGCGGCCCAGGCGGCGGGCGCGTAGTCGGCAGTGCCAATCGCCTGCGTCGTGGTGCCAAAGCCAATGTTGCGATCGAGGTGCGGGCGCGCGGCGATCACGACGCTCTCGCCGAGGACGTCTTGGCCCGAGACACCGCGGGCAAGTGCAGCCGTCAGCTCGGCGCGGACCGCGGGCGACAGTGCGGCGAGCACTTCCTCGAGGGTGTGGGCCAGCGGCGCCGCTTCGCGGATCAGCGCAGCACCGGCACGGAGCGATGCTTCGGCATCGGAACGAGCCGCCTCGTCGGTGACCCCCGCGAGGCGAGCACCGCGGGCGAGATCCGCCGCGGGAAGACCGAACATGCCGATCGCGGTCTGGCCGTGGTCGCCGCTGTCGACGAACCGCAGCCGGGTCTCGACGTACGACATCGCGGCGAGCAGCTCGGGCGGCAGGCCCGTATCCGCGCCCACGCGCGTGAACATCTCGACGAGGGGCGACGTGCCACCGACGGTGACCCGTGGCGCAGACGGTTCCGTCTGTGTGGTGCAAGCGCCCGCCACGACAGACGCCAGAGCGAAGCCGGCGAGCCGGGTTCCCATTCGCATGCGCCGCATCCTAGAGCATTCTCACCAGTCCTTCGTCAGAGTTCCACCGTCATCTTCTGCCATCCCGCGGTGCAAACTGGCGTGCGCAGTTCGTGCAGGCCCGGGAGGGG
>JAYUYE010001046.1:0-2799 GCA_043752985.1 Myxococcales bacterium | reverse complement strand
GCGAGGGTGAAGGCGGCGCGAAGCATGGAGGCACCATACGACGGTTGGCGCGCCGGCCGTATTCAAGCTGGCGGAAGTTGCCGCCTCGCCACTGCTGCGATCAGCACATGACACGGAGTCGGAGATCACGGATCCGGAGACCACCGCCGCCGGCCGCTGCTCGCGGTCCCTGGGCTCGTCCGGGACTGAACCACTGCTATCGTGCGCTGCATGGATGCCGAGCTCAGCGAGCAGCTGGTCGATCTCGAGGTCAAGCTCGCGTATCAGGAGCGCTTGATCCGCGATCTCGATGCGCTGGTCCGGGAGTTCGGAACACGCCTCGACAAGACCACACGCGAGCTCGAGCAGCTCAAGCAGAGCGTTCGCGGTGGCGGCGAGGTGCCGCTCGGTCCTGCGAACGAGCCACCTCCGCACTACTGAGTCGTCGGCGCTCGGCGGGGTGCTGGATGTGAACAGCGAACCTCTCGTCATTCCTCGCGTGTGCGCCTGGCGCACTCTGTGCAGTCCGCGCACGCATGACTAACGATCCGAAGTGGTGGAAGCCCGAGCACAACAGCACCTGGGACAACATCAAGAGCGCGATGAAGCGCGATTGGGAGCAGACCAAAGCTGATCTGAGCTCGAAAGGAACCGAGCTCAACCAGGACGTGGGCAACACCGTGAAGCAGGCCGCCGGCAAGCAGGCGATTCCGGGCGGCCAGACGCCGAACCCGGGCGGCGAGTGGGACGGCGTCGAGAGCAAGTACCGCTACGGCGTCGGTGCTCGCGAGCAGTACGGCACCGAGCACAAGGACTGGAACGACGGCCTCGAGTCCAAGCTCAAGGAAGAGTGGCAGGACCTCAAGGACGGCACGACCTGGGAAGAGGCGAAGAGCTTCGTTCGCCGCGGCTACGAGCGCGCGAAGAAGTAATCTCCCACGGTCAGCACGGGCACCCGTAGAACGGCTCTGCGAGGGTTTCGACGACATCGCCGTTCACGCGGCTGATCATCCTCTCGGTGCCCAGCCACGGACGGCCGACGACTTCGAGCTGGCCATCTCCTTCGAGATCGACAAACCCGTCGATCACGAGAAGCTGGCCAAGGTTCGTCGGGACGCGCGTCAGCTTCTCGCCGTCGAGCCAGTACAGGCCCCACAGGCTGATGTCGGCGTAGCCGCAGTTACCGCCCGTGGTGCCGTGGATCGACACGAACGTCTCGCCGGTCTTCGGGTGGCGGACGACCTGTGTCGAGAGCTCGCCGAGCTCGAGCTCGGTGTGCTTGGTCGACTGCATCTCGGTCTCCCACGCAGCCCATGCGGCGCGGGCCTGCTTTGCGTCCGCTGACGCGAACAGCTGCTTCGTCGCGGCGGCGACGAGCTTGGCGTCGGTGATTGTCTCGGGAACGATCAGCGCCGACAGTGTTGCGGCGCGTGCGAGCTTGCCGGTGCAGCCGTCGAGCGTTGCGACGAGCATCGGCGCGCCGTGCTTCATCACACTCGTCGCGGTCCAGGTGTCGCCGCCTTCCTCGCCCGCATACGCCGTGTCGCCGTTCAGCCGCGCGACGATGGCGAACCCGACGACCTTCGCGTGACACGTTCCATCGACGATCACCTCGGTGCCCTTCCATGCACGATGCACGGGCGGAACATCGGCATCTGCAATCGATGCGACCGAGGTCGTCGTGTACTCGTGCTCCGACAGCGTGGGCTTGCCGTGGCGCGGCAGCTTGTCGCCGAGATCCGCGAGCTTCATGAACGTCGCGCCGGCCGCGGGAACGATCACCCACACCGGTGGAGGCGCGGGCATATCGTCGCTCACGGCCGACGGGGGAACCGCCATCGCAACGGTCTCGGTCTCGTGCATCACGATCGTCGGCGGGCCTTGCACGACGGTCGGCGGCTTCGCGGCGAACATCAGGCTCGCTCCGATCAGCCCGCACCCGAGGCCGTACGCGATCAGGTGCGTGAGGTAGGTGTGCGTCGGTACGAGGAGACCCGGGCGAAGCTCTGTCGACATGCCGGCGCTAGACTGCAAGGGTCGCGCCTCGCCACGATGCCTTGCGCGACCACCACTTGCGCGAGCTGCGCCCGCGCAGACACGTCGAGTGTGTCAGCGCGGCTGGAAGCCGTCGTAGGCGACGACGGAGTCGTTCGACAGCCCGGCAGCGTTCGCCTCGTCGGTGTCGATGTGCAGGTCGAGCTCGTACTCGGGATGCACCCGGACGATCACGTCGCCCATCGTCATCTCGCGCTCGCCTTCGACGCGGACCTTGATCAGGTCCTTGTCGACGACGCCGTAGTCCTTCGCCTGCGCCGGGCTCATGTGGAGGTGGCGGTGCGCGAGGATCACACCGGAGGTCGTGGTGACCATGCCGGCGGGTCCGCGCAGCGTGATTCCCGGCGTGCCTTCGAGCTTGCCGCTCTCGCGCAGCGGCGGGGAGACGCCGAGCGTGAACGCGTCGGTGCGCGCGAGCTCGACCTGCGTCGCTTTGCGCAGCGGGTTGATGATCGCGACGCCACGGATCTCACCCTTGGGTCCAACGAGGTCGACCGTCTCGCGCGTGACGTATTGACCCGGCTGCGTGACATCGCGCTTCTTCGTCAGCTCGTAGCCCACGCCGAACAGTGCATCCGCATCGGCGCGGGACAGGTGCACGTGCCGCACGCTGACGCCGACCGGAATCGGCCGCGCCCGAACGCTCTTGATCGCGCCGGTCGCGCCGTTGACACAGCGCATCGCCTCGCGCGCGATCATGCGCTCCTCGTCGGTGCGAACCACCAGCACCTTGGTCGGCGACCGCGGCTGTGACAGCTCGACGAT
>JAYUYE010001045.1:0-2801 GCA_043752985.1 Myxococcales bacterium | reverse complement strand
AGCCGTCGCCGTACGGTCAGCCGCAGCAGCAGCCCGGTGGTTTCGGCCAGCCGCAGCCTGGCTATCCGCAGGGGCAGCCGCAGGGTGGGTACGGTCAGGCGCAGCCGGCGCCGAGCGGATACCCGCAGGCGCAGCCGGGTTTCGGTCAGCCCGCAACCGACGCGCCCGGTCCGCTCGACAACATCGCGCGCGGCGTCCCGGGCTCGGCGCCCGGTACCGTGTTCGGATTCCCGATCTCGCGGCTGCGTGATCCCGCGCTCCAGCGCAAGGCGCTGTTCATTCTCGGCGTCGCGCTGCTCGTCTCCCTCGCTGTGCCGTTAATGCTCAGCCCGCTGATCTTCGTGTGGAGTATGCCGGACAAGTTCCGGTTCATGATCTATCCGATCATCGCGGGCGGGTCGTATCTGCTCGTCGCCGCGGCGCCGCCGCACATCCGCGAGAAGGTCCCGCCGGTGGTCTTGCAGTGGCTCCCGTTCGGCATCGCGTTCGTGGGCATCCAGCTCAGTTCCGGCGGAATCGACGGGGCCAACTATCTCTACTCGATCGGCATCGCGACCCTGATCTTCGGTCTGCTCGCGCGCCTCGCGAACCCGACCGATCAGATCGCGCGCATCATCATCGTCGTCGGCGCTGGCTGCCTCGTCGTCCCGATGCTGCAGTCGATCGGACCGGCGTTCAGCTTCCACGGTGGGATCTTCATGATCCTCCACAACCTCCTGCGGCTTGTGGTGCTGCTCGTCGGCGTGCTGTGCATCGCATTCTTCTTCCCGCCGCAGAAGCTGCCTCCTGCACTTCAAGCGATCGACGCGCTCGCGCCGCTGTTCGTCGCGATCCTCGTCCTCTGGCTTCCGCTGTCGGTCATCCTGATGGTGCTCAGCTACGGGATCAGCCTGACCGCGCTGTTGCTGATGCTGCGCGCGCTGCTCTGGCTCGCGGCGTACTTCGGCGTTCTGATGCTGACGGCACCCGCCGCGTACGAGTCGATCATGGCGATGGTCAACAAGAAGCCCGGTGCCGGTGGCCCGCCGCAACAGGGTGGCGGCTACCCGCCCGCCGGTGGTGGGTATCCTCCGCAGGGTGGCGGCTATCCTCCGCAGGGTGGTGGCGGTTATCCGCCGCAGGGCGGCGGTGGCCATCCTCCGCAGGGCGGTGGTGGCTATCCGCCGCAAGGCGGAGGCGGCTGGCAGTAGTCCCCTCCAGGGGACCCGGTCCGTAGACGTTGCAGCCCCCACACCGGGGGCTGTTTTCGTTTCTGCCTGCGCATCGGCTACGCTCCGCGCATGCGCGAACGTGGCCTGGAGTTCAAGGTCGGGCTCCTGATCTTGATCTCGAGCGCAATCCTCGTCGGCTTCATCTTCGTCCTCGGCAACTTCTCGCTCAGCTCGGGCTTCACACTCAAGCTCGATTACGACTACATCGGCAGCTTGCAGCAGGGCGCGCCCGTCAAGATCAACGGGATCAAGATGGGCAAGATCAAGTCGATCGAGTTCATCGGCGGCAAGATCGATCCGGCGGTCAACGCGCGCGTTCAGGTCCGGGTCACCGCGTGGGTCGACGATCGCGCGGCCGACTCGATCCGCAGTGACGCCGAGTTCTTCATCAACACCGCCGGCGTGCTCGGCGAGCAGTACCTCGAGATCGTGCCCGGCAGGGACTGGGACAAGCCGCCGATCACGCCCGGCACGATCATCCACGACAGCCGGGTCAAGAACCCACCGCGCACCGACCTCGTGGTCGCGCGCCTCTATGAAGTGCTCGATGGAGTGTCGAGCGTGCTGCGCGATGATCGCGATGCGATCAAGAACGTCCTCTCGAACGGCGCGGGGGCGCTCGCCGAGCTCAACAAGCTGCTCGCGGAGAACCGCGCGCAGATCGGCGAGCTGGTCGTTGCGGCCGCAGACCTCGCGCGCGAGGGCAAGTCGACGCTGACGAAGGTCAACGCCGGGCTCGGCGATGGGCGCCCGGTCGCGAGCTTGATCGCGAGCGCCGACGCGACGCTGGCCGCCGCCCGCAGCTCGATGACCGCGCTGACGCCTGGCGCGAAGGAGCTCATCGCGGATGCCACGCGGGTGACCGGTCTCCTCACCGAGCCGCGGCTCGCCGGCGTCGACAAGGCACTCGAGAATGCGTCGAAGGCGGCGGGCACCGCGGGAACGTTGCTCGACAACGCGAACGGGATGGTGTCGGACCTGCGTGGCGGCAAGGGCACCGCGGGCGCGCTACTCTCGCGCGACGAGCTGTACAGCGATCTGCGCGAGCTGATCCGCGACCTCAAGCGCAATCCGTGGAAGTTCTTCTGGAAGGAGTAGCGTGAGTCTGCTCGCCACCGACGAGCGGATCGCACGACGCGTCGGCGTGATCGCGCTGCTCGTGATCGCCGCGTCGATCACGTTCATCGTGTTCTTCCTCGATCAGCTCGATCTCGGATCGCGGACGCGGATCCGCGTCTACTTTCATCACAGTGCCGGGTTGCGGGAGAAGGCGCCGCTCGTGGTCGCGGGCCAGGCGATCGGAGAGATCGAATCGATCGAGACCGTGCCCCGCGGCGGAACGAATCCGCTCGGCGGTGAGATCGGATCCGTCGCGATGATCGCGATTTACGAGGGAGAGGCGTGGAAGGTCTCGCGGAAGGCGGACATCTTCGTGTCGTCGCGCGGCATACTGTCGGAGAAGTACCTCGAGGTCGCGCCGCCGTCGGGCGATCCGGGACCTGCGGTGGTCGAGGGCGCGGAGCTGCTCGCTGCGGACCCGCCGAGCCTAGACACCGTGCTGCAGCGGACCTGGAACAACATGCTGACGTA
>JAYUYE010001044.1:0-7031 GCA_043752985.1 Myxococcales bacterium | reverse complement strand
AGGGCGAGGTCGAGGAATACGCCGTGGCGTTCGGTGCCAAGCCCGGCCAGGTGCTGGTACGGACGAACAAGCTAGGCGACTTCCAGCGCCTCTACAGCCTCGAGGGCGGCAAGCTCACGGCGATCACGCCCGAGCAGAAGTTCGACGTCGAGAGCTTCACGATCGACTACACCCGCACGCGCATCTACTACCAGATCAACGCGGACGGCTATCAGAAGCTCGGCGCGCTCGATGCCAAGACGCTGAGGCCGCTCACGCTGCCAAAGCTCGCCGACGCCGAGAACGTCGTGCTCAGCGGCGTGTCGCGGACGGGGCGCTTCATCCAGCTCACGATCGATGGTTCGAGCCTGCCGCCGACGAGCGTGACCTACGACTGGCAGACGCGAAAGGCCACGACCTGGCGCCTTCCGATGACGCCCGAGATCGATATCAAGAAGTTCGCAAAGGCGACGCTCGAGTCGTATCCCGCGCGTGACGGCACGAAGATCCCGATGTTCGTGCGCCGCCCGGCGACCTGTCGCGGCGCGGGCCCCTGCCCCGTGATCGTCGAGTTCCACGGCGGGCCCGAGGGTCAGTCGACGGCGGGTTTCAATACGCGCGCGCAGCTGTACGTCGACGCGGGGTTCATCCATGTGCAGCCCAACGTTCGCGGCTCGACCGGATACGGGAAGGCGTGGCTGCATGCGGACGACGGTCCAAAGCGCCTCGCGGTCGTCAGCGACATCGAGGATGCCGCGAAGTTCATCCGCGCGAACTGGACCCGCGATGGCAAGGCTCCGAAGGTCGGCGTGATCGGCGGCAGCTATGGCGGCTACTCGTCGCTGATGGCGATGACCTATTTTGCTGGCGCCTACGACGCGGGCGTGCAGATCGTCGGCATCTCAAACCTGACGAGCTTCCTCATGAACACGGCGCCGTATCGCCGGATTCTCCGGATCAGCGAGTACGGCGATCCGGTGAAGGACAAGGACGCACTCGTCCAGCTGTCACCGATCACCCACGTCGCGAAGATCAAGGCGCCGCTCCTCTCGATTCAGGGCGTCAATGACCCCCGCGTCCCCGTCGGCGAGGCCGTGCAGATCTATCAGGAGCTCGAGCGCCGCAAGATTCCCGGAGGCCTGATCCTGTTTGCCGACGAGGGCCACGGGTTCACCAAGCGGCCTAACCAGGTCCTCGCGCTCGGCCACTCGATCGCGTTCTTCGAAAACCACCTGATCGCGCGCTGAGTGGTCTTTTTTGCGCCAGGTCTGCGCGTTGAACTGACCGATCAACATCGCCATCATCCGGGGTGATGGGTGATGTACCGGCGGCAAATGCCTATGTCGAGCTCAACTTCCGCCCGAACGTTTCGCTCGTTTCGGTCGTTCGGCGGTTCGTCTCGGAGTTCTATCAGCGCACGCTGAGCGACCCCGATGGCACCTCACGCGTGGCTCTCGCGACGCACGAGCTGCTCGAGAACGCGGTCAAGTACTCCAAGGATGGCGAGACCACGATCCGGATCGAGGTCTCGACACAGACCCCGCGGATCGTCTCGATTCAACTGCGCAACCGCGCGGATCCGGCGCACATCGCAGCGATCCGGGAGATCGTCGACGGCGTATCGTCGGCACCGGACGCGTTCATGTACTACCAGGAGCTGATCACGCGGAAGGCGCGCAAGAAGGAAGAGGGGTCGGGCCTCGGGCTTGCCCGGATCTGCGCCGAAGGCGAGATGAAGGTTGCGCTCCGCGTGACAGACGGCGACATGGTCACGCTGGAAGCCACGACGCATGTCGGGGTCACGGGCGGGGCTGCATGAGAAGCGAGCTGGTAGCGATCAAGAGTGATGACTTCATCGGCACCGTTCATCACGAGGGAACCGAGCTCACTGCGAAGCTCAAGGGCACTGCGGACTACGCGGCGCTCGAGGGTCTCGACAAATTGCTGAGCCGCACCCACGCGGAAGCCAAGCGGCTCGGCGCTCGCAAGGTCGTCATCGATCTGCGCGAGCTCGAGTTCATGAACTCGTCGTGCTTCAAGTGCTTCGTGTCGTGGATCAGCGACGTCCAGGAGCTCTCCGCGAGCCAGCAATACAAGGTCGAGTTCCTGTCCAACCCGCAGCTGCACTGGCAGAAGCGCAGTCTCCACTCCCTTCGGTGTTTCGCCATCGAGCTGATCACCGTCACGGAGTCATGACCGACGAACGCCGCAGGCTCCTGCTCATCGATGACAGCGAGCTGACGCTCGCCGCCGAGGAGCTCGTGCTCACCGAGGCCGGCTTCGAGGTTCGTGCGGTCAGCTCGCTTCGTGTGTTCGTCAATGCGCTCGTCGACTGGCGCCCGCATCTGATCGTCACAGATCTCTACATGCCCGACATGAAGGGCGACGCCCTGTGCCGGTGGCTGAGGGAACAGGTGCAGACCTCACGCACGCCGATCGTGATCTGCTCGAGCGCTCCGGACGCCGAGCTCGAAGAGGTGGCGCGCCGGGTCGGAGCAGACGGCTTCGTATCGAAGAACGACGGACTCGATGCACTTCCAAAGCGCTTGCATCAACTCTGTGATGAAATCTTGTGGTGAAGCGCATCCTCCTGATCGATGACAGCCCGGTGATCCAGGCCGCCGCGAGCCACGCGCTCACCGAGGCCGGGTACGAGGTCTCGACGCGATCCACGTTCGACGAGCTGATGAGCCAGCCGATCGATGGCTTCGAGCTGATCCTGATGGACGTCCAGATGCCAGAGCTCTACGGCGACGACGTCGCGATGGTGCTGCGGAGCGAGCGCGCCGTGCTGACGCCGATCTATCTGTTCTCCACGCTGGATGCGAGCGACCTTGCAGAGCGCGCTGCCGCCGCACGGGTTGATGGCTACATCTCGAAGTCGCTCGGCATGGAACACGTGCTCGAGCGCGTGAACGCGATCCTCGGCGGCGCCTAGAATCGATCGGCGTGCAGCATCAGCGCCTCGAGAGAATCGAGGAGCACGATCTCGCCGACGCAGGGGGGCGGTGTCGCGATCAGCCGGCGCGCCTGAGTCGGCTGCGGGGCTCGATCGCACGCGATCGAGATTTGGTCCTCGCCGCGGGCGAACCACACGACCTCGCCCGTGGTGGTGGCCGGCAAGCCGAGCAACGCGGCAACATCGATGCGTCGACCGCCCTCGCTGGCAGAGGTCGGTTGCCAGCGACCGTCGAGCATCACCGGAAATGCAACGCCTGGCACGCGCAGCACGTGACCGTGGACCACCAAGGTGGGGACCGGGATCGAGACCGTCCAGGTCGTGCCACGGCCGGGCACCGACGATGCGGTCAACGTTCCGCCGAGCTCGATGACCGCCGCGCGGACGGCGTCGAGTCCGACGCCGCGTCCCGAGATCTCGGTGGTCTCGGTGCGGGTCGAGAACCCGGGCTGACACATCAGCTCGACCAGCCGATCCTCGTCCAGAGCATCTACCGAGGTTCGCGAGATCCCGAGCTCGACGGCACGTGCGCGAACGCGCTCGAACTGTAGACCTCGGCCGTCGTCCTCGAGCTCGACGACGATCCGGTCATCGCGGATTCCACCGCGCAGCGAGATCCGCCCGGTCGGCGGCTTGCCCGCAGCGATGCGCTCCGCCGCCGATTCGATGCCGTGGTCGACGGCGTTGCGTGCGATGTGGAGCGCCGTGACATCGATCGCGGCGAGCACCTCCGCCGTGATCTCGGCAGAAGCGAGCGCGAAGCTGACCTCGACTTGCTTGCCGAGCTCCTTCGCGAGATCCGCCATGTTCGCCTTGAGCTTGATCAGCTGCGCCGGGCCGACCACCGCCCGCTGCAACCCGATCATCTCGCGCAGCGTGTGCCACGAATGGCGCAGCCGATCGCGGCGAGGCCCCGTGGCTGATCCGTACTCGATGAACGCGTCGACGGCGATCGGGGCCAGCTTGTCGCGAACAAAGGTCGGCACGCGCGGCGTCCCGCTCGTGCGGTTGAGTGCGATCAGGCTGCCGGTGCGCGTCCTGCCACTCGTCACGGGCGCGCTCTCCATGAGCACCTGATCGATCTGGCGAATGAAGCCCGGCAGATCGATGCCGCCAAGGTTGCCGCCGATCTTCTTGCGCGACAGCATCATCATGAATCGGAGCGCCATGTTCACGGTGAGGTCAAAGTCTTCGTCGACCGCGTAGCCACGAGCGCGCGCTACCTCGAGCAGCTCCTCGAGCTTGTGGCACACGAGGTTGACGTCCGAGAACCCGAGCATCCGCGACTCGCCCTTGAGCGTGTGGACCTCGCGCTGGAGCACGACGGTCGCCTCGTCGTCGACGGTCACCAGCACCTGTGCCCACGCGGCCTCGATGTTCTCGATGCGCTCGTGCGCGACCGTGCGAAACTGCTCGACCAGGTGCTCCGGCAGCCGCATCAGGCGACCTCGATCTCGATCAGATTCGTCGCGAAGCACGCCAACGTCTTCAGGCTGCGGCGTTGCCATAGAATCTTGTTGCTCGAACGAAACCGCAGCTGATAGCGCTGCGTGGGCTCGAGGTCCTGGATCAGACCGACCCAGCTGACGAGCACGTTGAACGACGCCGCGCTCATGAAGTCGAGCTGCGAGATCTCGATCAGGACGAGGCCTACCCTGCCGGCAACCGCCTCGGCGTGGAGCTGGTGCACCAACGTGGCCAGCGGCTCCGCGGTGTCGGTGTCCGCGCTACCACGCAGCGTCAGCTCGACTTCCGCCGCGAACCGCACCTCGGCGGCGAAGCCAGGTACGCGAATCGGCGGCACCTCACCCGGTGCGCTCATTCCTGCAGTATCGCAAGAACCGCGCGCCGGTGCGAGCGACGGATGGTGGGCTATTTCGCTCCAGCTACGACAGGCGCCGCGGAGCTAGGTCGCGCGGCCGAGCAGGAACCGAACGAGCGCCTCGGCCTTGGGCACGAACGTCGCGAGCTCGACGTACTCGCTGCTGGTGTGGAAACCGGCGCCGCGTGGACCTAGACCGTCGATCGCGGGGACGCCGAGAGGCGCAACGGTGTTCGCGTCGGAGCCGCCGCCGAGTAGTGGTGCCTCGCCGTCGCCGAGGCCGCAGGCTCGTGCGCACTCGGCGTACTCGTCGCGGAGTGCAGCGGACATCGGCGTGCGCTCGAGCGGTAGCCGGTTCGCACCACCGGCGACCTCGATCCGGACGCCCGGGCTCGCGGCGGTGACGACATCGGCCGCCGTGCGCAGCGAGGCGACAAGACTCTCGGCGTCCGCAACCGTCTCGTAGCGGAGATCGAGCATGCACTCGGCCTTCTCCGGGACCGTATTCTTCGACGTGCCGCCGGTGATCTGACCGACGTTGACGGTGACACCACGTGCGTAGTCGGTGAGCTGCTGTGCGGCGTCGACGAACCTGGCAAGCGCCCAGATCGCGTTCGCGCCGTCCTTGTGGTTGTTGCCGGCGTGCGCGGCCTTGCCGTGTGCGGTGACCGTCATCGCGCCGACGCCCTTGCGCCGCGTGATGATCATGTCGTTCGCGCGGCCGGACTCGAAGACGAGCGCGCAGGCGGCGCCCTGTGCGAGGTCACGAAGGTGCGCCGCCGAGGTCGGCGACCCGACTTCCTCGTCGGAGACCGAGATCGCGATGATCGGCAGGCTCGCGAGCGCGCCGACCTCGTCGAGTGCGGCGAGTGCCGTGCGAATCACGGCGAGGCCACCCTTCATGTCGAGCGCGCCAGGACCGACCGCGCGACCAGCGTCCTCGCGCCAGCCCTCGAAGTGGCCCGGTGGGAACACCGTGTCGTGATGACCGACGAGGAGAATCGATCCAGAGGTCGCCGCCGGCGTTCGCCACACGAGGTGGTCACCGAAGCCCTCCGCGGGGATCGCCGTCAGCGCGAGTGACGGCAGCGCGAACGCCTCGCGGAGCATCGCTCCGACCTGGTTCACTCCATCGATGTTCGCGGTGTAGCTGTTGACCTCGACCCAGCGTCGGGTCAGCGAGATCATCTCGTCGGCGCGCGCGCGGACAGCAGCAAGTGCACGGTCGAGTGACGCGGGTTGTTTTCCCATCGGCTGGGGCATGGCATACCAGGGACCACGATGGCAAAGCGATTCAAGGCAGCAATCATCGGTGGCAGCGGCTACGGCGGCGCAGAGCTGGCGCGGCGGCTCCTCATGCACCCGGATGTCGAGCTCGTGCGCGTGGCCTCGATCGACCACGTTGGCGAGCCGCTCGGTGCCGTCCATCCGAACCTCGATGGCGCGACCGACCTGAAGTTCGAAGACCTGTCGCCGACCGATGCCGCCAGGGGCTGCGACGTGGCCCTGCTCGCGCTACCGCACAAGGTCACCGCGGCCAAGGTTCCCGAGCTGATCGCGGCCGGCGTCAAGATCGTCGACATGTCGGGCGACTTTCGCCTCCGCGACGCCGCGGTGTACGAGAAGTTCTACGGCGCGAAGCACCCGCACCCCGAGCTCCTCGGTACATTCGTCTACGGGCTGCCCGAGCTCAACCGGGCCGAGATCAAGAAGGCGAAGTACGTCGCGTCGCCGGGCTGCTTCGCGACCACGATCGAGCTCGCCCTCCTCCCGCTCGCGCGCGCCGGCATGCTCGACAGTGCGGTCATTCACGTCATGGGCATCACCGGCTCGTCGGGTTCGGGCATCGCGCCGCAGGCCGGCACCCACCATCCGAGCCGCTCCGGCAACCTCAAGACCTACAAGCCGCTCGAGCACCAGCACGTGCCCGAGATCGAGCAGACCCTCGGTGATGCCGGTGCCAAGGGGATCGAGCTCCGGTTCGTCCCGGTCTCCGCGCCGCTCACGCGCGGCATCTTCGCGACATGCTTCCTCGAGCTGCCCGCCGAGATCGATGGCAAGCGCCTCGCGTCGCTGTTCGACGAGTGCTACGCGCACGAGCCGTTCACGCGGCGCCCGAAGAGCCGGCTGCCCGAGGTCGTTGCCGTCGCGGGCTCGAACTATCTCGAGGTTGGCTTCGCGGTCGGCGCCGTCTCGAACGGCAAGCGCACCGTCACCTGCTTCTCTGCGCTCGACAACCTGATCAAGGGCGGCGCCGGTCAGGCGATCCAG
>JAYUYE010001043.1:0-2807 GCA_043752985.1 Myxococcales bacterium | reverse complement strand
TGCGTCCGATCAGACAGCCCGCCTTGACCGTGACCAGGAACGGGCGGCCATCGAAGTACGCGTCGATCGCTTCCTTGATGTACCAGAAGATGTCCTGCATCTCCTGACCGCCGCCCGCGATGTCTTTCCAGTCCGCGAGCGGCCCGTACTCGATCACCGGTGCGAAGAAGAACTCGCGCGAGCTCTTGAACAGGAGCGAGAACTCTTCGATCTCGACGCCGCCGCTGAGGTTCGCCGTCTTCATGCAGCGCTCGACGTGATCGAGCGTGGGGTAGCGCGACGCGTAGGTCTCGAGCCGCTGCAGCGCCTCGTGCTTGTCGTGCTTGATCAGCACCTCGCGGTACAAGTCGTGGAACTCCTCGAACGTGCCCGAGAGTGGCAGCGTGCAGCGGACCTCGCCGCCTTGCTTCGCGACGCGCGCGAAGTCGCGCAAGGCGACCTCGAGGCTCGGCATCTCGTTGAGGCCGAGGTTACAGACGACCAGATCGTAGACGTCATCGGCAAATGACAGCTTCGGCACCGGACTCTCGGTGCGAAAGAACACGCCCTTCTTGCCGAGCGGACCGAGCTCGGTGACCTTGCGGCGCGCGACGTCGAGCATCGCGCTCGACGCATCGATCGCGATCAGCCGGCTGCCCTCGTTCATCCGCCGCAGGATCTCGATCGTCGGATAGCCAGTGCCGCACGAGATGTCGAGAACCTGGCCGCGGTCGGGGACCGCGAGGTTGCGCAGCAGCATCTTGCCGAAACGCGTCCCCCAGACCGGCGCGATCTCTTCATCGTAGATGCGCGCGAGCTTTTCGACTTTTAGCGTTCGTTTCGACTGGACCGACACGGCACGTCACACCCGTGACCCCTCTGAATATTTCCTGATCTCGCAGAGTTGTCCACCCAAAACCGGGTCCCCGAGCCCAAGAGGCCGAGATCGCACGCCTCGGGGACGGGTGCAGCGGTGGCTGCGTCCCGGGGGACTGCTTGCCGCCCGGGGCGTGAGACCCTCGGCGGCTTGCAGGTTCCCGTCCTCGAGACCGAACGACTGGTCCTGCGTGGCCATGCCCTCGCAGACTTTCCTGACCTCGTCGCGATGTGGGCCGACCCGGACGTCACGCGGTTCATCGGCGGTGCGCCATCGACGCGGGAGGAGAGCTGGGCGCGGCTCCTCCGCTACGTCGGCCACTGGGAGCTGATGGGCTTCGGGTTCTGGGCCGTGCGCGAGCGCGCGACCGATCGCTACGTCGGCGATGTTGGAATCGGCGAGCTCAAGCGCGAGATTGTTCCTGCCCTCACCGACCCCGAGCTCGGCTGGTCGCTCGCCGCGTGGGCACACGGCAAGGGCTTCGCGACGGAGGCCGTGCGCGCTGTCCTCGCCTGGGGCACGACACAGTTCGCCGGTCGCCGCATGGTGTGCGGCATCGCGAGCGGGAATGTCGCCTCGGTCCGCGTCGCCGAGAAGTGCGGGTTCGAGCCGATCGCCCCGTCCACCTACCGTGGACAGAACGGGATGGTTTACGGCTTCGAGCCGCGTCGCGGCTAGTGGTGGTCGCTGTCGCCGTTGGCGTACAGCTTCTGTCCACCGGCGTTGAACTCGGCGGCCTTCGCCGCCATGCCGGCCTCGGCTTCCTGCTTCGCGGCCAGCTCGCGGACCTCGCCCGTGATCTTCATCGAGCAGAACTTCGGGCCGCACATCGAGCAGAAGTGCGCGCCCTTCGCACCCGGCGCGGGCAGCGTCTCGTCGTGGAAATCTTTCGCGGTGTCCGGATCGAGTGACAGGTTGAACTGGTCCTGCCAGCGGAACTCGAACCGCGCCTTGGACAGAGCGTCGTCGCGCTTGTGCGCGCCGGGGTGCCCCTTCGCGAGGTCCGCCGCGTGCGCCGCGATCTTGTACGCGATCACGCCATCCTTGACGTCGTCCCGATTCGGCAGCCCGAGGTGCTCCTTCGGCGTGACGTAGCAGAGCATCGCGGTACCGAACCAGCCGATCATCGCGGCGCCGATCGCCGACGTGATGTGGTCGTAGCCAGGAGCGATGTCGATGACGAGTGGTCCGAGCGTGTAGAACGGCGCGTCCTTGCAGATCCTCGCCTGCAGATCCATGTTCTCTTTGATCTTGTGCATCGGGACGTGCCCGGGGCCCTCGACCATCGTCTGGATGTCGTGCTTCCACGCGATGTCGGTGAGCTCACCGAGCGTGTCGAGCTCCGCGAGCTGCGCGCGATCGTTCGCGTCCGCCGTCGAGCCGGGACGCAGGCCGTCACCGAGCGAGAACGCGACGTCGTACTTCTTCATGACCTCGCAGATCCGCTCGAACTCCGTGTAGAGGAAGTTCTCGCGGTGATGCGCGAGCATCCACTTCGCCATGATCGACCCGCCGCGCGACACGATGCCGGTCATCCGCTTCGCGGTGTACGGGACGTACGCGAGGCGCACGCCAGCGTGGATGGTGAAGTAGTCGACGCCCTGCTCTGCCTGCTCGATCAACGTCTCGATGAAGATGTCGATGTTGAGCTTGTCGGGGTCTCCGTTGACCTTCTCGAGGCACTGATAAATCGGCACCGTGCCGATCGGCACCGGCGAGTTGCGGACGATCCACTCGCGGGTCTCGTGGATGTTGTCGCCGGTAGACAGGTCCATGACGGTGTCCGCGCCCCACTTGACCGCCCAGCGCAGCTTGTCGACTTCCTCGGCGATCGTCGACGACACGGCGGAGTTGCCGATGTTCGCGTTGATCTTCACGAGGAAGTTCTTGCCGATGATCATCGGCTCGGACTCGGGGTGGTTGATGTTCGCGGGCAAGATCGCGCGACCGA
>JAYUYE010001042.1:0-2808 GCA_043752985.1 Myxococcales bacterium | reverse complement strand
AGGCGAACCACTTCGGCAAGAGCCTCGCGAACCAGATCGACGTCGTGCGCAACGAGCGCCGCCAGCGCTACGACAACGTGCCCTACGGCAACACGCGGTTCGCGGTGTCGATGGGCCTGTATCCCGAGGGTCATCCGTATCGCTACCTGACCATCGGCAAGCACGAGGACCTGACGTCGGCGTCGGTCGACGACGTGAAGAACTTCTTCAAGACCTGGTACGTGCCGGCGAACGCCACGCTCGCGATCGCGGGTGACTTCGACAGCGCCGAGGTCAAGAAGAGCGTCGAGCAGTGGTTCGGCAAGTTCCCGAACAGTGCGAAGCCCAAGATCGTCTCGGTTCCCCCGCCGGCGATCAAGAGCGCCGAGGTCACCGTCGAGGACAGCTTCGCGAAGCTGCGCCAGGTCCAGTTCGTCTGGCACTCGCCGGCGAACTTCGGCCCCGGCGACGCCGAGCTCGACATCGCCGCGAGCGCGCTGTCGCGCGAAGGACCGGGCCGCCTCTACAAGGCGCTCGTCTACGCCAACCTCGCGCAGAGCGTCAGCGTGTTCCAGTCCGGCAGCGGGTTCTCGGGCCAGTTCCAGGTCGTCGTCACGCTCAAGGGCGACTCCGACCTCGCGAAGATCAAGACGATCGTGATGGAAGAGGTCGGCAAGCTCGCCAAGGAGCCGCTGACCGAGAAGGAGATCGCGCGCGTGATCGCCGGGAACGAGGCGGGAACGATCCGCCAGTTCGAGACCGCGTTTGGCCGCGCCGAAACGCTGCAGGCCTACAACCACTATCTCGGCGCCCCGGATCGCGTGACCTGGGATCTCGATCGCTATCGCAAGACGAACGCGGAAGCGATTCGCGCGACGGTCGCGAAGTACCTCACGCCGAACAACGTGCTCACCGTGATCACGAACCCGTCGACCGCCGGAGCGAAGTGATGAAGCACTACCGTCTGACCCTGATCGTCGCGCTCGCGGCGTGCAAGACTCTTCCGGCCCCGCAGCCGGCCCCGCCCGCTGACCCCGTCGTCGAGGCGCCACCCCAGCCCGAGTCAAAGCCCGTGGAACCAGCCCCCGAGACCATTCGTGCCGTGCAGACGGCGACCCCGCAGGAGCTCGCGTTTCCGGAGGAAGAGTTCCGCGCCAAGCAGCCCGTCGCCGGCGCGCCGCGGCCGTTCCGCCTGCCCAGCGTCAAGCCCTTCACGCTCAAGAACGGGATCAAGGTCTACCTCGTCGAGCAGCACGCGCTGCCGCTGGTCTCGATCGATCTGAACTTCGACGGTGGCGCGATGGTTGACCCGAAGGGCAAGGAAGGCCTGTCGGGCGTGTGCATGGGCATGCTGACCGAGGGCACCGTCGGGCTCGACAAGATCCAGTATGCCGAGGCGCTCGCCGACGTCGCGTCGAACATCTCGACCTACGCGGGCGATGACTCGCAGGGCCTCCAGCTCGGTAGCCTGAGCAAGCACCTCGCGCCGACGTTCGCACTGTTCGTCGACACGCTGCGTACCCCCGGGTTCCGCGCCTCCGACTTCGATCGGATGGTGAAGCGGCGGATCGAGAGCGTGAAGCAGTCGAAGGGCAACGCCGGCTCGGTCGCCGGCCGCGTCACCGGCCCGGTGCTCTACGGTGCAACCCACCCGTACGGCACGGTGATCACCGAGAAGTCGCTCGAGGCGATCACCCTCGATGACTGCAAGGCGTACGCGACCAAGTGGCTCAAGCCCGGTAGCGCGCGGCTGTTCGTCGTCGGTGATCTCACCGAGGCGCAGGTCCGCGCATTGTTCGATGGCGAGCAGCTGGCGACCTGGAAGGGCAGCGCGGGCAAGGCCCCCGCGATGCCGGCGCCGAAGGGTCCGAAGGGCCGGATCTTCTTCGTGCACGTCGCCAACGCGGCGCAGTCGCAGGTCTCGCTCACGCATTTCGGTCCGAAGCGCAGCGCGCCCGACTACTTCGCCAACTCGATGATGGCGTCGGTGTTCGGCGGCGGGTTCTCGAGCCGGATCAACATGAACCTCCGCGAGGATAAGGGGTACTCGTACGGCGCGCGCGGTGGCTTTGGCTACTCGAAGCAGTACGGCACGTTCAACGCGAGCGCGTCGGTCCGCACCGACTCGACCTACCAGACGCTGCTCGAGATCGACCGCGAGGTGAAGCGCCTCTCGAGGAACGAGAAGCCGGTCGACAAGGACGAGCTCGAGCGCGAGAAGCAGGGCGCGATCCTCGGACTCCCGGGGCGGTTCTCGACGGCGCAGGCCGCGCTCGGCCAGTACCGCGGCCTCGTCTACTTCGGGCTTCCGCTCGACTACTACAACAGCTACGTCGACAAGGTGGCGAAGGTCACCGAGGCGCAGGTCAAGGCGTCGGCCGGCAAGCAGCTCAAGCCGGACCAGGCGATCTACCTCGTCGTCGGTGACGGCAACGCCCCCGTGATCGTCCGCCAGGACGGCAAGGACGTTCCGCTCGCGAAGGACGGCAAGACCCTCACCCTGCGCGAGGCGCTCGCGGATCTCGCGACTCGCGGTGACGTGGGTCAGGGCGGCCTGGTCGAGCTCGACACCGACGGCAAGCAAGTTCGCTGATTCATTGGCTCGGGTCTCACGTGAGACTCACCCCGAGGGCTCTCCCTCGGGGGTAGGCGTAGGCCACACTGGGGCCCCATGCGCCTGGCTTTTGTCGCGGTCCTCGTCCTCGCAGCCCTCGCCGCCGCGTGCGGTGGTGCGCTGCCCAACTATCCGTACGCGAGCGAGCCTGACCCGCACCTGAAGGAGATCACTCTGGGGGTCGGCGACCTCCTGGAGATCCGGGTGTGGGGCGA
>JAYUYE010001041.1:0-2809 GCA_043752985.1 Myxococcales bacterium | reverse complement strand
CGCACGGACCACGGCGCGCGTGCAGAACCGTGCGGCGCTGGGCCAGCGTCCAGGCAATGGATGGCGCAAACCGTGCGCGTTTCCCGGTTCGACGCGCGCTGCTCAGGTGGTCTCGAGCTTGCTCCAGAACCGTGCATGCTCGGACCGCACGTCGAGACCCCGCGAGCCCGACGCGGTGCGGATGACCGGATCTTCCACGACGAAGGCTACGGCTACGACCTGTTCGGCCTGCATCCGCCGACCGCCGTGCGAGCTCTCCGTGCCGTGATGCCGTGGTACCGGCGCTACTTTGGCGTCGAGTCACGCGGCGTCGAGAACGTCCCCTCGCACGGCGGGGCAATCCTCGTCGCCAATCACGGCGGCATACTCCCGATCGATGCCGCGATGCTCTGGGCAGATGTGCTGCATCGCACGACCAGGTTCCTGCGCCCGATCGCCGACCGGTTCATCCCGAACCTTCCGTTCGCCAGCGCCACATTGGCTCGCGCTGGCATCGTCAGCGGTACGCATGCAAACGTAAAGCATCTCCTGCAGCGCGGCGAGCTCCTCGCGATCTTCCCCGAGGGGGTGAGCGGTCCGGCGAAGCCGTTCCGAGATCGATACAAGCTTCAGCAGTGGAGGGTCGGCCATGCCGAGCTCGCCATCCGTTACCAGGTTCCGATCGTGCCGGTCGCGATCATCGGCGCGGAGGAGAGCTGGCCGATGCTTCTGCGCCTCCCCTTCAGGCTGTTCGGGGCTCCGTACATCCCGATTCCAATGACGCCGTTTCCCCTGCCCGTGCGGTTGTCGATCCACTACGGACGCCCGATCGAGCTGCACCACCGGTACACGGTGAGCTCTGCCGACGATCCTGGACAGGTCGCCGCCGCGGCAGCCGAGACGCACGAAGCGGTTGCAAGCCTGATGAAACGCGGCCTGGCCGAACGGAGGAGGCCGTGAACGTTCTCGTCACGGGGGCCTCGACGCCGCTCGGCGTCGAGATCGTCGACCAGCTCCTCGCGAATCCGAGCGTAGGTCACGTTCTCGCCGTCGGTCTCGAGCCAGACGCCGTGCCGACCACCTGTCACCGATCGCGGTGCACGTATCAGGCGATCGATCTGACGCGATCCCGAGCAGTTCACGATCTGCTGTTCGGCGCCGGTCGCGATCTCGGCATCGATACGGTCATCCACGGCGCGTTGCATCGCAGCGTTCGGGCCACCGGCCGTGAGGTCCACGCTCTCAACGTCGAGACGACGCGCCAGCTCGTCCTCGAGTCGGCGCGTCATCCAACCATCCGGCGGTTCATCCATCGCAGCGCGGCCGAGGTCTACGCCGTTGGATCGAGTGAACCAAACCTGCTCGACGAGGACGTTCCACTCGAGCTCGATCCGGCAGCGCCGCAATGGGTGCGAGATCGGGTCGAAGCCGATTTTACCGTGTGCGCGCAGATGGGGCGGACGCCACTCTCGATCGCAGTCTTGCGGTCCGCGGAGGTGCTTGCCGAGGGTGCCGGCAGCCAGCTCTGGGACTATCTCCAGTCGCGGGTATGCTTCCGGCCGCTCGGGTTCGATCCGATGATCAACCTGTTGTCGGTCGAAGACTACGCTCGCGCGGTCACGGTCGCAGCGGGGTTGGCCGCGAGTGGCGTGTTCAACATCATAGGCGCGGACACACTGCCCCTTTCGGCCATCATCGGGCGATTCGGGCGACGGGGGATCGCGATCCCCGGCCCGCTCCTCGCACCCATCTACCAGCTACGGACGTGGGCGGTCGGGCTCGAGTTTCGCTACGACCTCAACATGCGTCGCTTCCACTTCGGCGGTGTGATGGACGGGACGCGCGCAGCTCGCGAGCTGGGCTACCGACCTGCATGCTCGCTGTGGCCCGATGTCCGGTCGCCAACGCTCGCCACGCGTAGGATGAGCTCTCCGCTCAGCTGACCATGTGCGGCGGTGGTCGAGGGTGCGCAGTGCACCTGAGCTGCACGAGCGAAGGCGTCAGCAGTGGAGGAAGCGCTGGACGTGTTCGTTGGATGAGGCACGCAGCTCTGCGGGCGTGCCGTACGCAGCGATCTCCCCGTCGTGGATCATGGCGATCATATCGGCGATGCGGAACGACGATGCCATGTCATGGCTGATCACGATGCTGGTGACCTCGAACTGCCGCTGCGTCTCTTGAATCATGTCGTCGATGTCGCGGGTGAGAATCGGATCCTGTCCCGTGGTGGGCTCGTCGTAGATGATGATCGCCGGCTTCCTGGCGATCGCCCGAGCCAGTCCGACACGCTTCTTCTGTCCTTCGGAGATCTCGCCTGGCATGCGGTGCATGATGCCGACGATCTTGAGACGCTCGAGCACCTCCAGGACGCGCTCGCGGATCGCCGCTGTCGACCACATGCCGCCCTCGACGAGAGGAAACGCGACGTTGTCGTAGACCGACAGCCAATCGAGCAACGCGGCGTGTTGGAACACGAGACCGAACTGCTTGCGCATCTCGGTGAGGGCCCGCTCGTGCATCGGAACGATGTCCTGGCCAAAGATGCGGATCTGCCCCCGGTCGGGTTTGAGCAGCCCCGTGATGTGCTTGATGAGCACCGACTTGCCGGAGCCGCTGGCCCCGATCAGCGCGGTGGTCTGCCGCGGGGAGATCGCCAGATTGATCCCCCGTAGGACGTGATGCCCGCCGAACTGCTTGTGGACGTCGACGAGCTCCACTGCGAGCACGTCCTGGTTCGACGCCAGCGCGTCGCGCGATAGCTGCTCTGCACCATCGCCGACGGAGGCTCCACAGTCTTCGGCGCTCTCGACGAAGGCGCGGATCGGAGGCA
>JAYUYE010001040.1:0-2809 GCA_043752985.1 Myxococcales bacterium | reverse complement strand
GGCTCTCGCTCCGCGAGACCGAACACGAGATCACAACCGGCAAGGAACACCACCGCGACCAGCGCGCTCACACGCATCAGCACGTGATGCTACGCGATCGCCGCGGACCGAGTCGCCGTCATACTTTTGGGGTGATCAACGGGGGTCGAACCCGCGACATCCAGGACCACAACCTGGCGCTCTGCCAACTGAGCTATGACCACCGTCGAGCAGTTTTTCTACCTGAACCGCCCCCGGACCGCAAGGCTGGGAATGCGGACCGGACATCAAGCGTTTGCCGGCCGATGGGAGCCCTCCCCCTGCTCGTCCGGGTCGCGTGCACGTCACAGGCGGGCCCGGCGCCCCGCCGCCGCCCCTCCCCGACGCCGATCGTCCCCGCGGATCCGTCGCCCGACGTAGCCAAGGTCTGGCCGGAGTGCTTCACGTTCCGCGACGCTGCCGGGACCATGCACGCGAAGGACCGCGATCGATGTGCCCGGCCACGCCGGTCGTAACCGACGTTCAAGATCACGGCGACAGCGTCACGGAGATCCGGGCCGAGCGCGAGCGGCGGCTGCGGCCTGCGCTCGCGGCACTCGGGCTGTTCCCGAACGTAGCGCGCTAGGTCTGCGCGCGGCGCGAGCTCATGATCTTGACGAACGACTTGCTGCGGATCTCCTCGACAGAGAGCCCGGTCAGCAGCGCCTCTTCCTCGGTGACCGCGCCGCACGCGATCCCGCGGAGGAAGTAGTTGAGCAGGCCCTGGCCGGTCGCGGCGTCGTCGAACACGTCACCGACGAGCGTGGCCTGTGCCGCCTTGTCGACGAAGTTCTTCAGGCGCTCCGAGGCGGGCGCGAGACCGTCGAGGAAGAACGCGTAGACCGTGCCGTAGCGGGTCGGCAGCTGGCCGGGGTGGAGGTCCCAGCCCTGATAGAAGCCATTGACGAGTGAGTGACGAACGTCGTCGGCGTGCAGGCGCCACGCGGCGTGGACCGCGTTCTTGTTGTCGCGCTTCTGCAGATCCGAGAGCTCTTTTCCTTTGTGCACGGCGATCGGCATGATGTTGGTCGCGCCGTCGGAGAGCATCACGCCGGTGCCGGCGAACGACACCTTCATGAAGTGCTTTGCAAAGTCGCAGGCGGGGTGGCGCATCTTCTGGTGCGCCGCGGTGATGTCGCAGTTCGCGGTGTAGTCGTAGGTTCCGAAGTGCGCGCCGGTGAGCCGGCCCTGGGCGGCGCGGTGGAGACGCGGGAGGATCGACCGGCCCTGCGGATCGAGAATGCTCTGCGTGGTCTCGACCATGAACTCGACCTTGAGCGCGCCTTGCTCGAGGCCGAGCCGGTCCTCGAGAACCTCGAACACGTCGACGAGCGTCTCGACGTCGACCTTGCTCGTGATCTTCGGCAGCGTCACGACGAAGTTCTGCGGGAGATGGCCGTTCGTCTTGTCGAGGAGCTCGGTCAGGAACACGTCGAGCGTGCGCAGCGAGCGCGCTGCGAGCTCACGGGTCAGCGGCTTGATCCGGATGCCGAGGAATGGCGGCAGCGTGCCCGCGACGTAGCCGGCGGCGACCTCCTGGGCAGCGCTCGTGGCATGACCGTCTTCCTCGTCGTCGGGGCGGTTCCCGTAGCCATCCTCGAAGTCGATGCGGAAGTCCTCGACCGCTTCGCGCGACAGCTTCTCGCGCACGCGCTCGTAGACCTTCGGCGCGAGGTCGCCCTTGATTCCGATCGCTTCGGCGAACGTGCCGGCGTCGGGGGCGTAGGTCTCGAGCGACCGGACCGCGAGCTCGCCGAGCTTGCGAGCGGTGTCGGAGGTGAACAGGTGCGCACCTCCGTACACCGTATGGACCGGCTGCCGGGCGCCGGAGTCCCCTGGGTAGTGGGCGAGGACGCGGTTCTGCGCCTTCTGCACGCGGTCGAGGGCCTTGGCGAGCTTCTTCTCGGAAATGGACGTTCGGACCGACATGGACCTGGTTGTATCCCACTCGCGAGGGCGTCACCACGTGCGGTACCACGGCTCCGCGCGGTCTCTCGTGGTTCCGGCGGGGCTGGTGGGGTGCTTCCCCACCATCCGTGCCGGCGCACCGTGTGGCGAAGGTGAGGTGTGCCGGGACAAGTAGCGTCAGCTGCCGCGGTACGTCGAGTAGCCGAACGGCGAGAGTAACAGCGGCACGTGAAAGTGCTGCGCGCCGTCGGCGACCGTGAACTGGATCTCGACGACCGGGAAGAACGTCTCGAGCCCGAGGCCGTCGAAGTAGAGCCCGGTCTGGAACCGGATCCGGTAGCGCGCGGCGGTCAGAGGGCCCGCAGGGGTCAGCGTCTTGAGCCGGCCATCGTCGTCGGTGATGCCGGCGCCGACGAGCTTCCACACGCCCTGATCGGCGCGCTCGAGCTCGATCGCGATGCCCTTGCCCGGGCGGCCCTGTGCAGTGTCGAGGACGTGCGTCGTGATCATCCGAGCTCTCCGATCAACTTGGCGAGGCGCAGGCGCGTGATCTTCATCTGTTCCTCGGCGGCGGTACGTAGCTCGTCTGCTGCGGAGTTACCGAGGCGGTCGCGAAGATCTGCGAGCATGGCGTCGGCACTCCGGCCCGACGCGCACACGATGAACAGGAAGCCGTGCTTCGCGTCGTACTCGCGGTTCGCTTGCGCGAGCTCGTCGAGCGTCGAGGCGGCGACCGTGACGGCCTGCTTCTGCTCGTCGGTCGACCACGTCGCGTCGCCATGCACCGGGACCCTGGCTTCGCCGATCCGCGGGTGGGCCGAGAACGCCTCGCGGTGATCCGCTTCGCCGAGCGACCACCACACGCGCTCGGCGGCGCGCAACA
>JAYUYE010001039.1:0-2811 GCA_043752985.1 Myxococcales bacterium | reverse complement strand
TCCAGACCAATCCAAAAGCACCTACGCCCGATCAGTCGCTTCAGTACGCGATGCCGGATGCGGACATCGTCGTCCACTTCGACGCGGCGAGCGTGGTGCCGGGTAACTACAAGGTTCTCCAGAACCTGCCGAACCAGCCGCAGATCAAGGCATCGCCTGACCTTGCCAAGATGGTCCGGCAAGCGATCGGCGAGGTCGAGGGTGCACGCGGAATCGCGAAGGGTGCAACGGGTATCGACATCGTCACCGACATCAGTGACGCAACGATCTTCTTGCAGATCGTGCCGCAACAGGATCCGACGTTCGTCGCCGTGGTCCACGGCAAGTTCTCGAGCGCGACGGTCGACAAGATCTCGAAGATGACGCGCGGCACGCTGACCAAGGTCGGCGGCGGCGTGATGACCGAGAAGGGCAACGACCCGGCGATCGGCGTGACGAAGGACGGCATCATGATCGCGGGCACCGCGAACCTCGTGCGTGATCGTCTGGCGGATGCGTGGAAGGCACCGGCGCGCGCGGCGGGCTCGAACCTCGCGTTCGCGGCCGAGGTGCTCGGCGCCAGGCCGCTCTATGCGGTCGTCATGACGATGTCGCCGACCGCGCGCAAGGCGGCGCTCGCAAAGGTTGGCCCGGACAAGAACTTTGGGACGGATCTGATCGCGCGCCACAAGGCGGCGTCGTTCTCGGTGTTCGCCGATGGCATCGGGTGGACCTGGGTGGACTCGACCAAGGCCGGCATGGAGTCGATGGTGGTGATGTCCGAGGGCACGCTCGACCTGCTGAAGGCGATGCAGATTGCCCCGCGCGGGTTCGCGAAGATCGCGCTCGGCGCGATCGACTCGTACAAAGGTCGCGACAAGCAGATCGACGAGCTGATCCGCCGCAAGGGCGACGTGATGAAGATCGTCGAGACCTACACGGGCGACGGCAACTTCAAGACGTCGATCAGCAAGGACGCGAAGGCGAACAAGCTGACGGTCCGCGCGACCGGCAAGACGCTGTCCGAGGTCGTGCCGGCGGGCTTCGTCATCCCGGCGGGCATCGCAGGCTGGCTCACGATGTCGAGCCGCTCCGCGCCACCGCCGCCCATGCAGATCCCAGCTCCGTCGCAGCCGAAGTCGCCCGGCATCGGCGGCAAGAAGACCTGAGTCAGCCCGCGAGGTCGAGCGACCGCAGCTCGACCGGCCGCAGATGGCTGACCATCTCGCGGATCGTGGTGAGGCCCTCGAAGTCGAGTCCCCCAGACTCGTCTTCCATGCTGACCTCCATGATCATGTCGTCCTCGATCACGGCGGTGATCTCACGCGTGTGACGGCGCTGGCCGACGCGGCGCTCGTAGCGGAACACGCGGCTGTCGGGCTTGCCGAACCGGCGGTCCTTCGCCCTGCGCTCGCGTGAGACCGCGAGCCGGAGCTCGGCGATCGAGGTGGGCATCGGCGTCATCGCGAGGAGCTGGCCCGAGCAGTTGAAGCACATCGGCTTCCAGTTCCCGAACAGCTCGACCGCCCGGAGCACCTTGCGGCGCTTCTCGGGGCACGTGACGCACTTCGCGCCCATCCCGACGGGTCGGGTATCGACCCAGCGCGCGTAGCAGCCCCAGCACCGGCCACGACGGAGCTCGCCGACACTCGCATGACAGACTTCGCACTCGCTCACACATCGGTAATGCGGCAGCTGGATCCGGGGGACAACTTTTCGGCTAGGCTCTGTCGGCTGTGCCGTCGACGCGTGCGCTCATCCATGCCCCGTGGTCGGCCTCGAAGGTCTCCACGGCGCTGCGCTGTCCGCGGCTGTTTCACTTCAAGTACATCCAGAAGATCAAGGAGCCCGAGGTCATGCCCGAGGCCCGGATCGGCAAGGCGATCCACAAGGCCCTCGAGCAGGTCCTGATGGGGACGCCCGAGCCGGAAGCCACGAGCGCCGTGCGCGCCGAGCTGCCGTCCGAGATCGAGCAGATGCGCTACGACAACCTGGCGACTGGAATCCCGGCGTTCGTCACCCGGATCGGCCAGTTCCGCAGCCGCCGGCGCGTCGCGCGCCAGCTGGTCGAGTACTCGCTCGCGGTTCGCGAAGACCTGACGACCACCCAGTTCTACTCGGGAGATGCGTACTTCCGCGGCGTGCTCGACCTCGGCTATCTGTTCGAGGACGACTCGCTCGCGCTGGTCGATCACAAGACGGGCGCGCGGATTCCCGGTAGCTCGATCGTCGACCAGCTCGAGGGCTACGCGGTGCTCGCCGCATCTGCGTTTCGTCACGTCAAGCGCGTGTGGCTTGGCATCCACTGGATCGCGGAGCGCGCGGTCGAGTGGAGCGCGCCGGTCCGGCCCGAGGAGGTGATCGATCGCCTCGTCCCTGACCTCCTCGACAACATCGAGGCAGCGGCGCTCGCCGTCGACGATGGACCGCGGCCCAATCCGGGATCGTGGTGCGACCGCTGCAGCTACCGTGGCATCTGCCCCGCGAGCAACCAGATCCGATATGAGCCCGTCGAGTGGTACGAAGATGACGAAGACTGACGCCCGCCTCGCCCTCGTGCAGAAGCAGCGCCGGTTCGAATGGGATCTCGCGCGTGACGAACAGACCCGTGTCGCGGGCAAGCTGGTCGCAGGCAGGACCCACGACATGCTCAACGTCGTGCAGATCGTGCAGCTCGCGTCCGCCGAGCTCGAGAAGCGCTGCGGCGCTGCGGGCAAGGAGTTCATCGACGATCTGGTTCGTGCCGCGAGCGACGCACAGAGCCAGCTGCAGGAGCTGATGGCACTCGCGCGGCCCGATGTCGTCGTCACTCGCGGCGCCGCCGTGGGTGCG
>JAYUYE010001038.1:0-7045 GCA_043752985.1 Myxococcales bacterium | reverse complement strand
TCGCGGCGCCGAGTGCTGGCAGATCCGCGGCTGGCACCTGGTGGCGCCACGCGGTGGTCTCCCCGACGGGGAGGTAGTCGGTGAGCTGCGCCATCGGTGCGCCGTCGAGCGGCGTCGGCACCGAGATTGCCGTGCCGTAGACGCCGTCCTCGTCGTAGTTCGCGAACAGTGGTGCGATGTGGTTGAGCGTCTGGTGGCAGTTCGCGCACACGACAGCCGACACATCCTGGAAGTCGACGCGGCCGGTCTGTAGACCGGAGATGCTCGCGAACGGCCACACGCCGAGATAAGGCGATGCGCCACCAACATCGATCGGCGCGACGCCAACCTCAGCCGGGAACTTCGTGCAGTCGAACGTCTCCTGCACCCAGCGAACGCGCCGGAACGCGAAGTTGCCGAAGTAGTGCGCCATCGCGCCGGGGTTCGTCAGCACGCCCGCCGTCGGGCCGGTGCCCGCGCAGTTGGCGGCCGTGAACGCTCCGGTACCTTCGACAAACGTCGGACAGGTGCCGGTCGAGGCCGTGAACAGCTCGAGGTACGAGCGGTTCTCGACGGAGATCTGGGCGGCGAAGGCTGGCGCGGTATCGAGCGCGGCCGTCTCGCCCATCTTCATCGTGTCGCGCCAGAAGTAGAACATCTGGCGAGCGAACGCGGGACGGTTCATGAAGTTGGTGATCAGCGTGTTGTAGGCGAGCTTCTTCGCCTCGAGGTCGACCGCGTTCTGGACGGCGGCAATCTCGGTCATCGTCGGCAGGTCGCCGGTGAGCCGGAGAGCCGCGGTGCGGAGTGCCGCGTTGTAGTCGTACTCGCGGGTGCCCAGGAGCTGGTCCCACTCGTCGGTCGTGCCCGAGCCGCTACCGCTCCCCTCGCCGTCATCGCCGGTCGTGGTCGGTTCGCCACTGCAGCCGGCGAAGGCGGTCGCGGCTACGAGCAAGATGGTTGAAATCCTCTTCATGGGGCTCCTCAAGGGGCGACTTTCTCTTCATTGATCCAACCCAGCACGCCGGTCCCCGGAGGACCGTTCTTGAACGTGGTGAGCTGGGCCGCAGTGAACCGGAACGGGTGATTGTTGTTGCCAGGGTCGGGGGCGAGGAACACGCCGCTCTGATCGGGCGTGACCAGGTTGGCGCGGGTCAGGATCTGGTTGCAGGCGAGCTGCACGGTCGGGTCGTCCGCAGCGTTGACGCCGGTGAGGTTGAGCGCCGAGGTCGCGTTGCCGTTCTGCCCGCCGTGGCACGCGAGGCAGCTCTGTCCGGCGCCGCCGGCGGGCTGCGCGAACAGGGCGCGTGCGTTGGTCTTGAACGACGCGAGCTTCTTGCAGCCACCGCCGCCCATCGGGCCAGGACCACCGGGGGTCTCTGCCTGGTACGCCTTCACGAGCTTGAACAGCACCGAGATCTTGGCGTTCGGCTTGAACAGCGGGAACGCCGCGTAGCCGCCCTGAATCTGCTCGCCGGTCGCGTTACCCATCAGGTTCATCTTCACGTTGTAGAACCGGTCGATCTCGTCGGGGACGACCGGCTCGCCGTCGGGATACGAGGCGAACAGCGGGTGCTCGACGTACACGCCGTCGGGGCCGGGGACGATGCTGAGCTGGTTCAGATAGAGACCCGAGCCGAGCGCGGTCGCCACGAAGTGAAGCTTGGCGCCGGGCAGGCCGACCTCGGTGAGGTCGATGTCGTTGGTCGGGCAGGTCGGCGCGGGCGGCGTGCCGCTGGTGCAGATCGCGGGGGTGAACGGGGTGGTCTCGAGATTTGCAGCGGGGTCTGTTTCCCCAGGGTCGGGCTGCGCGTCCTTCTCGGCGCGGATCCACTCGAGGACGTCCGAGGTCTCGGTCGCGGTCAGGGACGGACCCTCGTGAGCACCCTTCGTCAGGATGCGAGAGGACTGCGGGGCGGACAGGTTGATGACCGCGGGCGCGAACTCGATCATGCGGGCGCGGATCTCCATGTCCGTCGCGGCGAGCAGGAAGTCGGTGTTCGGGCGCTGGCCCGCGTGGCAGCCAATGCACGACGTCGTCAGGACGGGCGACGCCTTGTCGACCCACATCTTGCGAGCCTGAGCTTCTTCCTTGGTCAGGCCTCCGTTGCCGTCATCGATCAGGCCGGTGCAGCCGCCGAGGGCGAGCGCGACCACTGCGAGAGCACCCACGGAGAGGCGGACCATGTTGAGCCGCTGAACGAGAGTCTCGAGCATCGCCTTGCGTGACCGAAGCCCCCCGGAGGAGGCTCTGAACGATGGGAGTCCAGCCAGCATGAGCCATCGTACAGCAACCGCCGTACCACCGGTCAGGAAGCAGGGGATCCGATCGAATGTTTAACGACTGCGGTGAGTTGCCGACATGGAGGGGTTGTTGTGCATGAGGTTGCACACCCCAGGTGAGGTCAAGTGAACCCACCGCGTAACCGACTGAAAAGACGAAGCCATGAAGCGCATTAACAGGTGGTTAGGTGTAGTTCTACCTCGGCAGGCGTGGTTCGCCGTCGCGCTGGTCGCCGGGGTCGGGTGTTCCGGGCGGTCTCTTGAGGCGCCGGCGATCGAGGTCCCAGCTCCCAGCCCGGTTGCGGCCCTCCCCATCGAGCGGATCGCGATCGTGGGCGCGAGCGTGTCCGCGGGGTTCGGCGGTACTCCGTTCGGCGACGCGTTCACCGCGGCCGCCAAGGGCTCGGCGATCGAGAGCGAAGCCGACGTCATGCTGTTCCGCGATCCGATCGGCAACAGCCGCGCGCAAATCGATGCCGCGATCGCGTTCCGGGCGACGGTCGTGATCGCGCTCGACTTCCTGTTCTGGGACATCTACAGCCGCAACGATCCGAGCTGGCGCGATCACGCACTCGCGGCGGGACTCGGGGAGCTCGAGCGAGCGCGCACCGCGGGAGCGTGGATCCTCGTGGGTGACGTTCCGCACGTCACGACTGCCGCGGAATTTTTGATCTCGAAGACCACCGTCCCTGACGCCGCGACGCTCGCCGCGTACAACGCGAGGATCACCGCGTGGGCCGCGGGCAAGGACCGCGTGTTGCTGGTGCCGTTCGCGTCGTGGGCCGAGCCGCTGGCGACCGATGGCGAGATCGAGATCGCACCCGGTGAGCGCGTTGCGGCGCGCACGCTGCTCGCCCTCGACGGGCTGCATGCGAACGAGCTCGGCGTCTGGTTGCTGTTACAGCGTCTCGATCAGCTGATCGAAGCCAAGCTGCCGGGGACGCCGAAAGACGCGCTCGTGTTTCGGCGTCCTGCGCCGTGATTCGCTTCCGCCGAGGTACCCTCGTGGCGTGTTCGAGGGGCATCCGTTTCGCGACGCGCCGGTGCGCAAGCTGCCGAGCGCACGCATCAAGCCGAAGGTGTCGCGGTTCGCGAGGTTCGCCGGCATCGGCATCGTCGCGCTGATCTGGAATGTGCTCGTCGGCTTGCAGCTCGCATCCGCGCTGTCGCTCGGGCCGGTTTCGGCGATCGTGCTCGCGTCGCTGTTCATGATCGTCGGGTTGATGATCCTCGGAGCCGCGGTGCATGCACTGCTCGCGATCTTCAATCCCGACGTCGAGGTGCTGGCGAGTGTCGGGCAACCGGCGCTCGGCGAACCGCTCGAGCTGCGCTGGCGCCTCGCCGGCAAGTCTTCACGGGTGCGACGGCTGCAGATCGATCTCGAGGGTACCGAGGAAGCGACCTACACGCACGGCACGGACACGGTCACGGACCGCCAGAGGTTCGAGTACATCGCGGTCACCGCGACCGCGGACCCGGCGGAGATCGCCGAGGGGACGGCGACGATCGTGATCCCGGCAGGGGCCGTACCGAGCTTTTACGCGAAGAACAACAAGATCGTGTGGCGCATCGTGGTCAAGGGCGAGATCCACCACTGGCCCGACATCGACGACGAGTTCCTCGTCGAGGTCATCCCTCATCGCCGCGTGCGCGTGACGGTGGCGGCCTGATGACGGAGCTCGCGCTGCAGCTCGATGCCGACTCGGTCGAGCCCGGTGATCCGATCACCGGGACGGTACGGTGGCAGGGGAGAATCTCGGGGCTCGAGGTCCTGCTGCGCTGGGAGACCGCGGGCAAGGGGACCAAGGACACCGAGATCGTCGAGCGCACGGCGGTCGTGGTCGCCGATCACGAGGTCCGGGAAGCTCGGTTCGAGCTGGTGGCGCCCGAGAGACCCTTCAGCTTCTCGGGGACGCTCATCTCGCTGACCTACTACGTGCGCGTCGAGCACGCTGATGCGCGGGCCGGTCACATCGAATCCGAGATCGTGATCGCACCGGGTGGCACGGAGGTGCGACTTGCGCGCGCGTGACAATCCGTTCGCCGTGGATCGCCTGCACGCCTTGCGGTTTCGCGGTGCCGACGTCGCTGCGCTGTGGACCCGTGCGGCCTCGCTGCGCGTCTGTGCGCTCGTCGCTGCCGAGGGCAGCGGGAAGACCACGCTGCTGCTCGAGCTCGCGGCGCACGCACGTTACCTCGGCTATCGCACGGTGTGGATCCAGCTCCGTCGAGACGCGCGCCGGCTGTCCGCTGCGCACCGCGCCGAGCTCGCGACGGTCGGCGCTCTCGACGTCGTGTGCGTCGACGGCGCGGATCTTTTGCCGCGCCGCGATCGCGGGTGGCTCGCGCGCCGAACGCATCCTGCGGTCGCCGTGATCGGCACCCTGCACACACCGGGCTGGATGCCGACGCTCGCGTCCCTCACCACGTCGCCCGCGCTCCTCGACGAGATCGTCTGCGAGCTCACCGGCTCGTCGCTCACTGCACTCGCCGGCGATCGCGATGCGATCTACGCGCGGCATCACGGCAACCTGCGCTCGGCACTGCGCGAGCTCTACGACGTGGTCGCCCGGTAGCGGCGGAGCGCGCGCTGCAGCTGCGTCGCGGTCTGCGTCGAGCCATCGTGGCTCCAGCCAGGTGGTGCGAACAGGTAGCCGAGCTTCGCGCCGATCGTGGGCGCGCGCGCGACATCACGGGCGATCGCGCCGACTTCGTGGAAGCCGATCTTCAGCGGGCTGTACGTCTGGATGTCGGTGGTCAGGCCGTACACGACCTTCTCCTTCTCGCGCGCAAACGTTCCAAACAGGCGGTCCCAGATGATGAAGATGCCGGCGTGGTTCTTGTCGAGGTACGGGACATTCTTCCCGTGGTGCACGCGATGGTGCGACGGCGTGTTCATGATCCACTCGACCGGACCGAGCCGATCGACCGCCTCGGTGTGGAGCCCGAACTGATAGAGCAGGGACACCGCCTGCGCGGTCAGGATCATCCACGGCGGAAACCCGACGAGCGCGAGCGGAAACCAGAACACTGGACCGGTGAACGGAGTGAGCAGCGGCTGCCGCAGCGCCGTCGACAGGTTGTAGTGCTGGCTCGAGTGATGGTTGACGTGCGCGGCCCACAGCACCCGGACCTCGTGATGCAGCCGGTGGAACCAGTAGTAACAGAGGTCCTCTGCGACCAAGAGGACCAGCCACGACCACGCACCGAGCGCGGCGGGAATATCGACGAGCCGATGCTCCCAGAGTACGGCGAGGATCGGGATCGAGAGGAACTTCGCGCCGCCCGCGATCACCACATTGATCGCGCCCATCGACAGGCTGGCGAGCGTGTCCTTGGTCGCGTAGCCGCGAACCTCGGGGTGCTTGCGCGACCACGCGAGCTCGAGGAGTACCAGGACGATGAACGCTGGGATCGAGTAGAGAACGAGGTTCGACACCGCAGACCCTTTCGCAGGCTAGCACGGCGCGCGAGACTGCCCGCCATGGCCCACGGTGGTGACCTGATTGCAGAAGTTCTCGCGCGCCACGGTGCGACGCACCTGTTCACCCTGTGCGGAGGGCACATCTCTCCCATCCTTACGGGCGCGCATGCTCGCGGGATCAGAGTGATCGACGTTCGCGACGAGGCGAACGCCGTATTTGCCGCGGACGCGGTCGCCCGGATGACCGGCACGATCGGCGTGGCGGCCGTCACGGCGGGCCCCGGGGTGACCAACATGGCCACCCCGATCAAGAACGCCCAGATGGCGCAGTCGCCGCTGATCGTCTTCGGCGGCTCGACGGCGACCCTGCTCAAGGGCCGCGGCGCCCTGCAGGACATCGATCAACTGTCGATCATGAAGTCGATGACGAAGTGGGCCGTGATGGTCAAGACCGTCCCGGCGCTCGCACCGACCGTGGAGCGCGCCTGCCAGATCGCCATGGAGGGCGTGCCGGGCCCGGTGTTCGTCGAGGTGCCCGTCGACTTGCTCTATCCCGAGGAGATCGTGCGGCAGTGGTACGAGAAGGAGACCGGGATGGGCAAGGCGAAGGGCATCGGCGCGAAAGCGCTCGAGCTCTACGTCAAGGGGCACCTCTACAAGCAGTTCCATGCGCCGACCTGGCCCGATGTGCACATGCCGTCGCTGCCGAGCCTGCGCAACGACAACTCGGCGCTCGATCGCGCGGCCGCTGCGCTCAAGAACGCGCAGAAGCCGGTGATCGTGGTCGGCAGCCAGACCATGGTCAACGTCAAGGATCCGGGCCGGCTCGCCCGCGCGATCGGGATGCTTGGCACGCCGGTGTTCCTCGCGGGCACCGCGCGCGGCCTCCTCGGGCGCACGCACGAGCTCCAGCTCCGCCACAACCGCGGCGCCGCACTCAAGGAAGCTGACGTCGTGATCGTCTGCGGCTTCCCGTTCGACTTCCGCCTC
Organism: Myxococcales bacterium; assembly: GCA_043752985.1. Taxonomy (GTDB): domain Bacteria; phylum Myxococcota_A; class Polyangia; order Haliangiales; family Haliangiaceae; genus JABFXX01. The sequence goes on along the minus strand of JAYUYE010001038.1, from coordinate 369 downwards.
GGTTATGGGCGCGGCATCAACAAGAACGCGACGCTGATCGCCGCGAATCTGTCGGCCCACGAGCTCAAGAAGAACCGCCGGCCCGACATCGCGATCGAGATGCACGCGGGCGACTTCTTGATCGCACTCGCCGATCGGATCAGCTCGGCCGGTGACAGCTGGCGCGGCTGGCTCGATCAGCTACGCACCAAAGAGGCGGCGCGTGACGCCGAGATCGCGGCGAAGGCTGTCCCGAAAGGCGAGCTGATCGATCCGCTGCACCTGTTTCTCCGCGTCGAGGAGGCGATGGCCGACGATGCGGTGCTCGTCGTCGATGGCGGCGACTTCGTGGCAACCGCGAGCTACATCGTGCGACCACGCGCGCCGCTG